>CALLVY010000484.1 GCA_938015925.1 uncultured Saprospiraceae bacterium | reverse complement strand
CGTAGAAAATCTAGCAATAACTCTGCGAAATCAGCGAAACCGACAGAGGAGGTTCATAAGCGATAGCGAACTAAATCTGCGGGACACCTTTTTGTTTTAATTTTCTCTTTTTATTCTAGACCAAATGAATTCATTTAGAACCATTTAATAACGATCATTAAAAAAAGACCCAAGAACAAAAGAGGTTTCTCCGCCAAGCCGCAATTTTTCGTCCCAATCAATATCCAATTTTAAAGATCCAATATTAGGGCTGTTCAGAAAAAGAAAATGGTGGAAGTTTAATTCTGGATATTAATATTGAATATCGAATCGCCAATGTTAAATAATGATTTTTGACGAAAAATCGCGAATTCGTGTAGAAGTATTGGTTCACCAATGATTAATTAAACTAAACCATTGCATTGACCGCCTCAATCAATATTCGATATTTGGCTAATGAATATTGAATATTTCCTTTTCTATTTTTTTCTGAACACTCCTAATCCAATATTCCCAACAAACCACCCTATATCCCAACAAACTTGACAAAGCCCACTATTCTACCTATTTTTGTCAAATGAAGGTTTTTGTATATTTCTTAACCGGCTATATGTTCCTGCTGCTTTTACTGCCCTGCGCTGACGGGGGAGGAGGAGTGGTTGAATGGATCGGCCATACCTTCGAAGTAGAACACCAACATGGTTCCGATCATACCGAGCACTCCAAAAATTGTGGAGATGACACTTGTCCCCCTTTTTGCGTCTGTACCTGTTGCTCCTCGGTAGTGGATATCCCCACCGATCATTCCTTGGAAATCAAAACTCCTGATTCCCTACCGGAAACCACTCCTTCCTTTATTCCCACTTTATCCGCGAAGGCCATCGACCTGGCCATTTGGCAACCGCCAAGAACCGCTTAGCACCATTCCACAGGATACCTATGCCTGTACTTTTCATTACACATTAAATATAATGGCTTAAAAAGCCCTTAATACTCTTTTGTTACCTAAAAAGGTGCGACCTCTCTGAGGTCGAAAAAACGATGTTACTAATTCTTCTAACGCACGGTGATCCTGCTAGGATCATTTCCAAGTGTACTAAAGAAGAAGGACCCCAGCAGGGTCACAGTACCTTAGCGTTAGCCATTTCAGGAAACATAGTTTTCGCTAAGTCGTAATTATATTTTTGCTGTATTTGTATCTAATATAAGCTAAGTCAAATTAACTATGTTTGATAAAATCATCACTTATTCCATCCAGAATAAAACCGTGATAGGACTATTGGTCGTTGCCCTAATTTTTTGGGGCATGTATTCCTTGCAACAATTACCAATTGATGCCGTCCCAGACATCACCAACAATCAAGTGCAAGTAATCACCACTACTCCTTCCTTGGCCACCCAAGAAGTCGAGCAGTTCATTACCACACCAATAGAACTCTCCTTACAAAATATTCAAAACCTGGAAGAGATTCGATCCATCTCTCGTTTTGGTTTGTCCGTAGTAACGGTCGTCTTTGAAGAAGGCATGGATATTTATTTGGCTCGCCAATTGGTGAGTGAATACCTAAAAGAAGCAGAGGCCAATATTCCAGAAGGCTTGGGGACGCCAAGTCTGGGACCCATTTCTACAGGCTTGGGCGAAATTTACCAGTATGTACTTCGACCCAAAGAAGGCTTTGAAGATCAATTTTCTCCTACCGATTTGCGTAGCGCACAAGATTGGATTGTTCGCCGACAACTTTCGGGAATAGAAGGAGTCGTAGAGGTCAATACGCTCGGCGGTTTTTTAAAACAATACGAAGTAGCTGTTCAACCCAATCAATTGAAGTCCATTGGCATCAGCATCAATGAAGTTTACGAAGCTTTGGTCAATAGCAATGAAAATACCGGCGGCGCCTACATCGAAAAAAATCCCAATACTTATTATATCCGTACCAACGGAATTGCCCAGTCCTTAGAAGACATCGAAAACATTGTGGTCATGGTGCGCTCCGGAAGACCCATTTTGATCAAAGATGTAGCCAAGGTGCAATTTGGAAAAGCTCCGCGTTATGGCGCACTCACGCGCGATGGCGAAGAGGTGGTCGGGGGAACTGTGATGATGCTAAAAGGAGAAAACTCTGCAGCCGTAACCGAAAGAATAAAAGAGCGAGTCGTACAAGTTCAAAAATCCTTACCCGAAGGTTTGATCATCGAGCCTTATCTCGATCGAGAAAAATTAGTATCCACCGCCATCGGAACCGTAAAGACCAATCTGATCGAAGGAGGTTTGATTGTCTTGTTTATTTTGGTATTAATGTTGGGAAATTGGCGCGCAGGATTAATTGTGGCTTCGGTGATTCCTTTGGCGATGTTGTTTGCGGTGTCGATGATGAATGTCCTGGGCATCTCTGCCAATCTGATGAGCTTGGGAGCGATAGATTTTGGATTGATTGTAGATGGAGCCGTGATTATAGTAGAGGCGATTGTCCATCGTTTGCAAGTGGGTTTTGCTGGGCAAAAATTAAGTGCGCTAAAGTTAGACCAAGAAGTAGAAAAGGCGACTTTGAAAATTAGAAATTCAGCAGCCTTTGGAGAAATAATTATCTTGATGGTCTATATTCCGATTCTGGCATTGGTAGGGATTGAAGGAAAAATGTTTAAACCAATGGCGCAAACAGTGATGCTCGCCATCGGCGGCGCTTTGGTTTTGTCCCTGACTTATGTACCGATGATGTCTGCTTTGTGTTTAAGTAAAAACATTCAAATTAAAAAGACCATCGCCGATCGTCTGATTCATTTTTTCCAAAAAATATATACCCCTGTACTACAAGTAGCTTTGCGTTTAAAAGCGCTATTCGTCTTGGCAACGATTGCTTTATTCGCGTTCAGCCTTTTTGTATTTAGCCAAATGGGAGGAGAATTTATTCCCGTCCTGGAAGAAGGAGATTTAGCCCTCCATCAAATTTTGCCGCCAGGGAGTTCGCTATCCCAAAGCGTCGAGGTTTCTAAGATCATCCAGGAAAAACTCCTCCAAGAATTTCCAGAAATTGTCGATATCGTAACCAAAATCGGTTCTTCCGAAATCCCTACCGATCCCATGCCCGTCGAAACCGGAGACATCATGGTAATCCTAAAACCCAAAGCCGAATGGACCACCGCAAAAACGCGCCAGGGACTTTTCAATGAAATGGAAAAAGTACTCCTAACGATTCCTGGCTTAGCCTACGAATTTTCTCAACCCATCCAAATGCGATTCAATGAATTGATGACCGGTTCCAGAGCGGATATTGCCGTCAAATTATTTGGACAAGATCTAACCCTTATCTACGACAAAGCAAAAGAAGCAGAAAAGGTCATTCGTTCCATCGATGGAGTAGGAACGATCAAAGTGGAACAAACCGTAGGAATGCCACAAATTGTCGTCAATTTTAAATACGATAAAATGGCCCAATATGGCTTACAAGTAAAAACGGTCAATCAAGTGATTCGTACCGCTTTTGCAGGCGAAAAGGCAGGGACGATTTATGAAGGCGATCGCCGTTTCGATTTGGTGGTTCGACTAGAAGAAGATTATCGCAATGATATCAGCCACTTAGAAAATCTTTACATCACTTTAGAGAATGGCAGTCAATTGCCTTTGCAAGCCGTAGCGAATGTGGAGTTGATAGATGCTCCGATGCAAATTTCCAGAGAAAATACCAATCGGAAAATTGTGATCGGTGTCAATGTCGGCGATAGAGATACCGAAACTTTGGTAGAAGAAATTCAAGCAAAATTAGATGCGCAAATAGAACTGCCACCGGGTTATTATTTTAACTATGGCGGACAATTTGAAAACCTAAAAGCGGCGAATGCGCGTCTGTCCATCGCCGTTCCGGTTTCCTTGGCCTTGATCTTTGTTTTACTGTTTTTGACCTTTGGGTCCGTCGCTCAGGCGGCTTTGATTTTTACAGCAATCCCGCTTTCTGCCATTGGTGGTATTTGGGCTTTGCAGCTTAGAGACATGCCTTTTAGTATTTCTGCGGGGATTGGTTTTATCGCTTTATTTGGGGTCGCGGTGCTCAATGGAATTGTATTAATTGGTTATTTCAATCAACTAAAAGAAGAAGGAATGACAAATATCCGAGAACGAATTTTTAAAGGAACAGAAGTCCGCCTCCGACCCGTTTTAATGACGGCCATGGTTGCTTCCTTGGGTTTTCTCCCCATGGCGCTTTCTACTTCTGGTGGAGCGGGAGTACAGCGGCCCTTGGCAACGGTGGTCATTGGAGGTTTGATTAGTGCGACCTTTTTGACTTTGGTGGTATTGCCTATTTTGTACAGTTGGTTGGCGAATTGGCAAGAAAGAAAAGGGACCATCAATTTGCCCGGCAAAGCAACTTTAATCTTGTTGCCCTTCTTGTTTTTCCAAATCAATAGTTCTGCGCAAACACAAGCCATCACCCTAGACGAAGCCCTCACCAAAGTGATCGATCAACATCCCCGCATGCGTGCCGCACAATTACAAATCGAGCAAGGCCAGGTTTTGCAAAATCTAAAATATGCTCCTGGAACGACCAATTTTAATTATCAAGGCGATGGCTTGTTTCGAAGAAATGGCCAACAGGTCAATCAAATCGGTATCCAACAAAATTTTCCAAATCCTGCGAGTACCAAGGCAAGGAATTTATTGCAAGAGGAAATCCAATCGCAAAGTGCTTTGCAAGGACAATGGAGCGCCAATGAACTAAAATTACAAGTACGACACCAATACAGTGAATTACAACAAAGGAAAGAATTGCGGAGCCTCTACCAGGAATTGATTGTTTTATACGAAGAATATTATCAAGTGGCTCAAAATAGAGCAAGGCTAGGAGCAGCCAATAAGATGGAGCCTTTGACTTTGCGAGCCTCATTGAATGAATACCAATTATTGCTACGACAAGTAAATCTGGAAATCAATAGCTTGGAGAAGAGTTTACAAAGTTTAATCCGAGAAGAAGACGCAGTGACCACCGCAGATAGTTTGATACTCGAACCGATTCTGTTGGCGGATGGTACCAATGTTTTACAAGTACAATTGGCCGATCAAAGTATTCAACTGGAAATGGCAAAGAAATCGATAATTGCCTCCAAGCGAAAACCTGATTTTTCTATTGGCTATGCCGCGCAAAATTACTTTGAAGAAGGTTGGTTGAGTGGAATACAGGCAGGAATACAAGTTCCACTTTTTAACAAACAAAATCGAAAAAGAGTAGAAGCTCAAGATCGACAAGTAGCGGTCGCTCAAGCCAATGCCGAAGCCACGAGCCTTCAGGTACAACAAGAATTGAGATCCTTGTATACCACCATTTCACTTTACGCAGAAGGAGCTGTTTTTTATCAAAATCAATTAGCAGTGCTCAATCCAGAAATGGAAAGAATTTCGAACTTGAATTATCAAGCGGGAGAAATTTCCTATTTAGAATTGTTAAACACCCTTCAGTTGATTGCTCAAAACAATATCAGTTATTGGCAACAAGTTTTAGCGCACAATAAAGCACTTGCGCTTTACCAGTTTCATGCCAATCAATAAAAAAATGGCACTTAGATACACGGAAAAATAAATGCAACAATTTTGATTTTGGTAAATTTTCTAAATGATTGATTGACAATAAGAGAATGTGAAAAATTACCGAAATCTTAAAAAAAATTGATGGATTTATTTCAATCAACAACCTTAAAATAAAAAAAATGAAATACTTAGTTCAAATAATTTTACCACTCGCATTATTGCTTTTGATTCCTTCTTGCGTCCACAATCATGATCACGGAGATGGACACGATCATGGTAGTCACGGCGACCACGGCGACCACGGCGACCACGGCGGTCACGATGATCACGCTGATGATGACGATCACGACGACCACGTCGAAGGAGAAATTCACCTGACTCAAGATCAAGTCAATACCATGAAAATTACCTTCGGCGATTTCTCACAGGTAAAAATCAATGATTTTATAAGTACTACCGGAACCCTGGGATTGCCTCCCAATGCATTGACTTCCGTCAGTGCAAAATCTACTGGTTTTATCAAAAACAGCAATAAGTACGTAGAAGGTAGTTATGTAAAAAAAGGAGTCGTGATGGCTTATTTGGAAAATCCAGAATTTATCCAACACCAGCGAGAATACCTCGAGGTATCTGCAGCGTTGACCTTTTTGTTTCAGGAATTGGATCGTCAAAAGGCGCTGTTGGCAGCTAATGCAGGAGTAGAAAAGAATTTGCAAAAAGTACAATCTGAAGTGCAATTTAAAAATGCGACTTTAAAAGGGCTCGCCAAAGAATTGACTTATTTGGGTATAAATGTAGAGCAGTTGACACCAGAAAATATCGTTGAGCAAGTGGCTATTATTTCTCCAATGTCCGGCTACATCACTTCCATCAAAATGCACAATGGAATGTTTGTTGAACCTCGTTTGGAATTACTAGAAATTGTAAATGAAAATCACTTGCATTTAGAATTAGATGTTTTTGAAAAAGATATTGGGAAAATAAAAGGAGAGCAAAGAATCAGTTATACCGTTCCTGCTTTGGGCAATACGGTTTACGAAGGAGAAGTTCACATCATCGGAAAGGAATTCAATACCGAAAATAAAACGGTCCGTATCCACGGACATTTAGAGAAAGAGCGCCCTCCTTTTATCAAAGATTTATTCGTCGATGCCAAGATTTGGCTCAACGATCAAACCGTTCCTGCTTTACCCGAAGGCGCTTTGGTGAGAGACGGTTCTGCCACCTATTTGTTTTTGGTACAGGAGCCGACGACAGGAGAGGAATTGGTTTTTGAGAAAATGGTCGTCTTGCCAGGAGTGACGAGCAAAGGATTTACGGCTGTAGAATTATTGGAGAAAATACCGGAGGGGAAAAAGATTGTGACTAGTGGCGCTTATTATGTACAGGCGCAGTCGATTGTGGGGGAGTTGGAGCATTCGCATTGATGTCGAAAAAACCCAGGTCGCGGCTCAAAGCCGCAACCTGGGGTTTTTTTTCAATATCACCTATCTCTCCACCAACCACTTCCGAGCATTCACAAATCCCTCCAACCAAGGACTCACCTCATCCTGCCGCCCTTCCGGGTAATGCGCCCAGTTCCACTGAAAAGTAGACCGCTCAATATGCGGCATCGTCGCCAAATGGCGACCATCAGCACTACAAATCATCGCAGTATTATAATCACTTCCATTTGGATTAGAAGGATAAGCATCATAAGCATATTTGGCCACGATGTCATAATTGGTTTCTGCCATTGGTAAACTAAATTTCCCTTCCCCATGCGAAATCCAAACCCCCAGGCGAGTCCCCGCTAAAGACGACAACATCACCGAATTGTTTTCCTCAACCACCACCGAAGTAAAAGCACTCTCATGCTTTTTCGAATCATTATAATCCATCTTAGATTTTTGCTCATGGTCTGGGTTTACCAAATCAAGCTCCAAAAATAATTGGCAACCATTGCAAATCCCAACCGACAAAACATCATCGCGTTTAAAGAAGTTTTCCAAACTAGTCTTTGCTTTTTCATTATACAGAAAAGCACCAGCCCAACCTTTGGCCGAACCCAAAACATCAGAATTAGAAAATCCTCCAACAGCACCAAGGAATTGAATGTCTTCCAGATTCTCCCGTCCACTGATCAAGTCCGTCATGTGGATGTCTTTTACATCAAAGCCAGCGAGGTACATGGCATTGGCCATTTCTCTTTCCGAGTTGGAACCTTTTTCTCTTAGGATGGCTGCTTTCGGTCGGGGCTTACTATTGTCAAGGACCGGAAGTTTGCCGTCGAAATGAGCTGGGAATTTATATTGAAGTGGCTGTTGTTTGTAATTGTTGAAACGCGCAGTCGCCAAATCATTGGCTGTTTGTTTTTGATCGAGGAGGTAAGAAGTTTCGTACCAAACGTCTCTCAATTCGGAGATATTGAAAAGGTGTTTTTCTGATCCGTTGAGAAGGGTCAATTGATTGCTTTCTTCTACCTTTCCAATGCGATGGAAGGCGATATTCTTTTCTTTTAAAATAGCTTCTATCGAATCGTCTTTAGCTTGGAAAACCAAACCATTGTTTTCTGCAAATAATAATTTGATACTATCTTCTTCACCCAAAGCACTTAAGTCAATCTGAGCACCTAGTTGATGGTCTGCAAAACACATTTCCAATAAAGTCGTAATCAAACCACCCGCAGAGATATCATGTCCTGCGAGAATCAAACCTTCTTTGATTAAGTCTTGTAAAGTATTAAAGGCATTGGCAAATGCGGCAGGATCTAGGATGTCTGGCGTAGTCGCTCCAATTTTATTTTGAGCTTGCGCAAAAGACGAACCTCCTAGCTGCGGCTTACAATTAGAAAGGTTGATATAGTAAATAGCACCACCATTTTTCTGCAATACTGGTTCCACGACTTGATTGATATTATCGCAATTTCCAACCGTAGAGATAACGACTGTTCCCGGAGCCAAAACTTCCTCCTTGCCATATTTCTGCTTCATCGAAAGCGAATCTTTTCCCGTAGGAACATTGATTCCCAAAGCAATGGAAAACTCAGAAACCGCTTCCACTGCCAAATACAAACGAGCATCTTCTCCTTCATTCCGACAAGGCCACATCCAATTCGCAGAAAGCGACACCGACTTTAATCCATCCTTCAATGGCGCCCAAACCAAATTACTCAGCGCTTCGGCAATCGCATTACGCGAACCCGCCGCCGGATCAATCAAAGCACTCACCGGAGCATGACCAATCGAAGTAGCCACGCCTTCTTTGCTTTCATAATCCAAGGCCATTACGCCGACATTATTCAAAGGCAATTGCAAGGGGCCCGCACATTGTTGTTTGGCCACTCGGCCACCTACACAGCGATCAACTTTATTGGTCAGCCAGTCTTTACAAGCTACAGCTTCTAAGCGCAATACTTGTTGAACATAACTTTGAATATTTTCTAAGTCATAAGAAAGATCTTCGTAAGGGCGTTTGATATGGCTATCGGTCAAGATGGTTTTTGGAGAACTTCCAAACATATCTTCCAGTGCCAAATCCATCGGCTTTTCTTTTGTACTTTCTGATTCGAAAGTAAAACGATGATCACCGGTCACTTCCCCTACTTCGTAAAGCGGAGCGCGTTCTCGTTCCGCGATTCTTTGCAAGACCTCCATATGTTCTGGCGCAATCACGAGTCCCATTCGTTCTTGAGATTCATTGCCGATGATTTCTTTGGCGGATAGGGTAGGGTCTCCTACGGGGAGTTTATCCAGATTGATTTTTCCACCCGTATCTTCTACCAATTCAGAGAGACAATTCAAATGCCCTCCTGCTCCATGATCATGGATCGAGACAATCGGGTTAACATCATTTTCCACCATGCCACGGATAGCATTGGCTACTCTTTTTTGCATTTCAGGATTAGAGCGTTGCACCGCATTGAGTTCGATACCCGTACTAAAAGCTCCAGTATCGGCCGAAGAAACAGCAGCGCCTCCCATTCCGATTCTATAATTATCTCCACCGAGTACTACGATTTTGTTTTCTGCAACAGGTGCGTCTTTTATCGCTTGGTCTGCTTTACCATACCCAATTCCTCCTGCCTGCATGATGACTTTATCGAAGCCTAGTTTTCGAGCATGCTCCTCATGTTCAAAAGTCAAGACCGAACCTGTAATCAAAGGTTGCCCAAATTTATTTCCAAAATCGGAAGCACCATTAGAAGCTTTGATGAGAATATCCATTGGAGTTTGATAGAGCCAATTGCGTTCGGACATGGCTTTCTCCCAAGGACGGTTTTTTTCGAGTCGAGAGTAAGCGGTCATGTAAACAGCCGTTCCCGCCAGTGGCAAGGAACCTTTTCCACCCGCCAAGCGATCTCGGATTTCACCACCCGAACCGGTAGCAGCTCCATTGAAGGGTTCTACAGTGGTTGGGAAATTATGGGTTTCTGCTTTTAAAGAAAGGACAGATTGAAAGGCTTTCTTTTGGTAAAAATCTGCTTGGTCCGCAGTTTTTGGTGCAAACTGAATGACTTCAGGGCCTTCCACAAAAGCGACATTGTCTTTATAGGCCGAGACGATTCCATTGGGATGTGCCTTAGCCGTATTTTTGATGAGCTGGAAAAGAGAGGAGGATTTTTCCTCTCCATCAATGACAAAGGTGCCATTGAATATTTTATGACGACAGTGTTCGCTATTGACTTGAGAAAAACCAAAAACTTCAGAATCGGTCAAAGCTCTACCGATTTTTTCGGACACCTTATTGAGGTAGTCAATCTCTTCTACATTCAAAGCCAATCCTTCTGCTTCATTAAAAGCCGCAATATCTTCGATATGCAGAATGGCTTCTGGTTGTACATTTGTGGTAAAAATAGTTTGGTCTAGCTGACTGTATTTTTGGGACAACATCGGGTCAAAGTCCGTCGCACTTTCCGCTACTGCATGGTATTCTTCAATCCGGAGAATCCCGGTGATGGCCATGTTTTGGGTGATTTCTACGGCATTGGTACTCCAGGGAGTAATCATGGCTGCACGTGGGCCGACAAAGTTTCCGGTAAGACTAGTCCCTTCGATTAGCGGTTGCTCGCCAAAGAGCCAGCTGAGTTTTGCAAGATTTTCGGTACTTGGTTTTTGAGTGGTCTGTACTGCGAATATTTTGTTGGTAGTTTGCCCAAAAAAGAGGATCATATGCTGACTTTTTAAAGATTTCTTCTCAAAGTGCAAATGTCTTCTTTTTATGGGAAAATAATAGATTTTATTCTAAAATAGTTTGTAACTATTCCGCCTGTAGGGCTGAGATTCCAAAACTAGGGACGCCGTCCCCAGTAAAACAAAGTATTCTTCCGTAGCCTGAATGGCTGCGACGCTTACTTAAGTAGTTCGCGGATATTGGGTATACATTAGGTTGAGATGAGTTTTGGATTTAGACGAGCCATTTTTCGAAGTAATAGCCTAGCTATTGCTGAAGGAAAATGGAGAAGTATAAATTAAAAAGTCGCTCAAAATAATGTA
>CALLVY010000483.1 GCA_938015925.1 uncultured Saprospiraceae bacterium | reverse complement strand
ATAGATGCTTCCATCGTTGGACTCTATAATGGCATGCCCTTGGCCACCAGCAGTAGCATCGAAAGTTTCTCTTACCCAGAGGGTATTTCCTTCTGGGTCTAAGCGCAAGACAGCAATTTTAGATTCATCGATATATCCAGTTGCAATAAAACCTTGATCGCGAGATTGAACAACATCGAAGAGTTCGTCAAAATCATTCCCTCCTATATATCTTTCCCAACCTTGGGCGGAAAGATTGCTAAAACCAAGTACACACAAGAATAGCAAAAGACCTTGGAAGGTTTTGCTAGTAGAGGCTGCTATGTGATTGAATTGGTTCATGAAAATATTTGTTGTGTCTGGTCTCATATTAAATACATTACAAAAATGGCTCTGAATTGGGTCTAAAACAAAGACAAAAAAATACATTTGTTGATGAAAAAAAAAGCTATTTTGTATTCTTTAAAATTGTTTTTAGGTCTAATGTGTTGATTATCAGTTAATTGTTTTGGTCCTTTTTTTGCGGTTTGTTGAGTAAGTACAAAAAGAAAAAAATGAAAAAGAGTGTTTTTATCCAGGTTTTGAAGTCTTGTAGTAAAAAAGAACTCCGAGAATTGCGGAAATGGCTGAATTCTCCAGCGCATAACCAAAGAGAAGATGTCATTCGTCTCTTCGATTACCTTTTGGAAGATAAGCATCTGTATAAGGAAGAATCTTTACGAAAAGAAACCGTTTTCCGTTGGACATACCCAAAAGAAACGTTTAATGATGCTAAAATGCGGCAAGTCATTTTCTTTTTTACCCGAACTTTGGAGGAGTTTCTAATTTATCAAGAATTAAAGGAGAATGAAGTCCGAGCCAAAACCATATTGGGAGATGTATATAGAAAAAGAAATTTGAATAAGGCCTTTACAAGGAATATCCGACAGACTCGCCAATTACAAGAACAACAAGCTTTTCAAGATAGTGATTATCTACAAAATGAATTTTTGATTTTAAAAACCGAATATGCCCATGCAGCCAACCAAAATAGGGTGGTTCCGTTTAATTTACAGGAAGTATCCGATACTTTCGATATTTATTTTGTAGCAGAAAAACTGCGTCAAGCTTGTTATATGCAAACGCACCTTAGGGTTTTTAAAGGAGAATATCGCATTGGTTTGTTGGAAGAAGCTTTACAATATGTGGAGCAGAATGACCTCTTAGGTATACCTTCTATCTCTATTTATTATTATGGCTTGAAAACGATCATTGAATCTGAGAATGAGAATAATTACCAACAGTTAAATAAGCAAATTGCTAATTTTGGCCATCGTTTTCCGCCTTTCGAAATACGAAATATTCACCTTATCGCGATCAACTACTGTATTGGACGAGTTAATTTAGTGCAATTGCCATATATCCGAGAATTGTTTGAGCAATACCGACAAGGGTTAGATATGGGATTTTTAATTGATAATGGTATTTTATCACGCTATGCCTTTCGGAATATTGTCAACATTGGTACCAACCTCAAGGAGTTTCTTTGGGTAGAAAATTTTATTAAACAGTATCAACAGTCTCTTGAAGAAAAGCATCGGGAAAGTATGGTTTCATATAGTTTGGCCAAATTGAATTTCGAAAAAGGAGATTATGATCAAGCGATGTCCTTTTTGAGTCAGGCAGATTATGATGATATTTTGCTTAATCTAAGTTGTAAAGCCATGCTCCTAAAGATCTTTTACGCTCAAGAGGAATTCGACGCCCTAGAATCGCTCCTCGAAAGTATGCGAACCTACATGCAGCGCAAAAAAGTAATCGGTTACCACAAAGCCAATTATAAAAACTTTATCCGCTTTACTAAAAAGCTAATGAAACTCAATCCTTATAATAAGGGAGCAATCAAAAAATTGAGTGAGGAAATTGAGAGTGTTTCTCCGCTGACAGAGAAAAAATGGTTGCTTCAAGAATTGGGTAAAGTATAAAAATGATTCTAATTTATTCATTTGAATAGAGATGCAAATTGAATATAAATACTTTGTGGTGGGCTAAAAAAATGCCTGGTTGTTGAGTTTTAACATTAGAGAGCCTCATAAGATCCAGAAATGATCTTCCTTTTGATTGGAGCATGTTTAATTTTACTAGTGTGAACCTTCGATTTCTATTGCCTGAAAACCAATATCTTAAGAATCTGTTGTCAAAATAATGAGTTCATTTAGCCCGCCAAATTCATTAATTATTTTTTAGCCAGAACCTTAAGCTTCTAATTTTTAACCTAAAATAAATTTTAAACATGCTTTTAAACAGTGGGATAAGTCTATAAGGTAATTTTTCTAAGTTGACTAGAATTGCCTTCAACTTAATTCTTAACCGTATCTTGCGCGCAAATTCCAGAAAAAAAATCTAAAAGATCTTTTCTAATGAGTCAGCAAAATAACATCAAGTTTAGTGAATTTGTCAACAAATTTCCGCCAATCGAACTGCCCATTACCATTACCATGGATTCTTCGAGGCACTTTAGCCAGCAAAACGACCCCTTTCCTCCCTTGATGATTCAGCAGTTTATCTTGCCTTATGACATTGGCGAAGTGGATGAATACACCGAATATGTACCTTGTCTACGAGTCAAAGGAACTAAGGGAATGCAGGCACTTCTGTATTGGAAAGCGGGCTTGATGACCTATGATTTTATACTCATCACCTTTACCGATAAAGGAGCTTTTATTGATAAAAAAGTGATTGCGGGAACAAAAGTTGAAGGAAACTCGTTAGTAATGGCAGTTGCCACCATAGACGAAGATTGGGTGATCCATGTAGTAGGAGGTGTTTCTGAGGCAACTAGCACTGATTACAGCCCCTCTAATAGCCAGTCTTTCGAACTGGAATTACTTCCTTCTGGTCATATTGAAAAATCTGAATCCGAATCCGAATTGATTCCTGAATAGGATCAATATTATTATAGCAATGGCTTTAAAATATCCTCTAAAAGATTGGGTATCTTAAAGCTTAGTAACGAATAAAGAATAAGCCCGCCGTTTTGGTAAGGGAAATCTTGATTGAGTCGTTACTTGTTTAACAAACTAAAATACTTTTAATTGTTAAAAAGAAAAAACCAAAGCAGGGAGGCATAAAGCTATCCGCCAAGAAATTACAAAAAGCTATCCTCCAACTGTTCAACGAAAACCCAACGGCCAAACTGAGTCCCAGATACATAAAAGACAAACTCAGAATTGCCAACAACAAAGATTCCATTGGACACGCCCTCCAACAATTAGCTGAAAAAGGCTTGCTCTCCGCAAAGGTCAAAAGCTCCTCCCAACCTACTAGCAAATCTAAGCTTTACAAAAAAGACAAAAACGATTCTCGTAATACTTCTTCTTCAAAAAAAGGACAGTACTATCAAGGAAAGGTTGACATGACCCGCGCAGGTGATGCCTACATTGTATGTGATGGCTTGGAAGATGATGTTCGAGTGTCTGGAAAAAAACTAAATTCAGCGATGAATGGCGATATCGTAGAGATTGAATTATTGCCTTCCAGAGGTCGAAGAAGATTAGAAGGGAAAGTGAGAAGAGTGGTCCAACGTGGCGCCACTCACTTTTTAGGAACACTGAAGATGCTTAGAAAATATGCCGTATTGGTTCCTGATAACCCAAAGATTCCATTTGAAATTTTTGTGGAATTAGCAGATACCAAAGGTGCCAAGGACAATGAAATTGCCGTCGTAAAAGTGACCAAGTGGCCTAAGCGTTCGGAAGAAAGTCCGGTTGGTGTAGTGACTTCAATTCTAGGAGCAGCTGGAGGAAATGAAATAGAAATGAATTCTATCTTGCTAAGCAATGGATTCAATATGGACTTTCCTGAAGAAGTGGTCGAAGAATCGGAAGCGCTGGCATTGGAAATTCCTGCGAGTGAAGCCAAACGCCGCCGAGACATGCGGCCGGTAACGACTTTTACCATAGATCCCGATACTGCCAAAGATTTTGATGATGCGCTTTCTATCGAATATCTAGACAATGGTGATATTGAAATCGGAGTACACATCGCAGATGTAACGCATTATGTCAAAGAAGGAACGGAGCTGGATAAGGAAGCTTATCTAAGATCCACTTCGGTTTACTTAGTCGATCGGGTAGCGCCAATGCTGCCGGAGCGTCTATCCAATGAGTTGTGTTCTTTAAGACCTCACGAAGATAAATGTACCTTCTCTGCAGTTTTTGTTTTTTCTAAAAAAGGAAAAATAAAAAGTCGCTGGTTTGGAAAAACTTTGATTCATTCTGATCGTCGATTCACTTATGAAGAAGCACAAGAAGGTTTGGATTCGGGGGAAGGTGATTTTGCGAAGGAATTGAGAAAGATGAATGAGATTGCTCATGTTTTGCGGAAGCAAAAGTTTAAGAATGGAGCGATCGCTTTTGAATCACCAGAAGTCAAATTCGAATTGGATGACGAAGGTTATCCTTTAGGCTTATATGTCAAAGAGCGCAAAGATGCGCATATGCTGATCGAAGATTTTATGCTCCTCGCCAATCGCGAAGTCGCAACTTTCATCGTAGAAAAGCAAGCCAAGCAAGCGGAGATTCCTTTTGTCTACCGTGTACACGATTTGCCAAATCCAGATAAGGTCGCTGACTTTGTTAGTTTTGCCCGTCTGTTGAAATTTGATATTAAAACAGATACGCCGCGGCAAATTGCAGATTCTTACAATCGCCTCGCAGAGGCAGCAGAAAAAGATCCAGCCTTAAAAATGCTACAACCCATCGCTATTCGAACCATGGCCAAAGCCATTTATACTTCGGATAATATCGGACACTACGGATTGGGCTTTGATAATTACTCTCACTTTACTTCTCCCATTCGACGATACTCTGATGTCTTGACGCATCGGATTCTAGAGAAAAATCTGGAAGGAACTTATCGGATGAAAAAGGAACGACTGGAAGAAATGTGTCAACACATTTCCGGACAGGAACGCAAAGCAATGGAGTCGGAACGAGAGTCCATCAAATACAAGATGGTGGAGTACATGGAGCAATTTATCGGCGAAGAATTTGTAGGCCATGTGTCTGGAATTATTGAGCGTGGATTCTTTGTAGAATTGAAGGACACCAAAGCGGAAGGAATGATTCCATTTGAAACCCTGGACGAGCCTTATGATGTACAGGATGGTCGCCTAAAAGCGGTGGCCCAACGGAGTCGTAAAGAAATCAAAATGGGAGATGTGGTAAAAGTACGGATCGTAGATACGGAATTATCGCGTCGTCAAATTGAGATGGAATTGATCGAAGAGTAGATTTCTGAAATAGGAATTTAAGCACTTTGCTAAAAAAAAAGGGTCTAACTTCAAGTTAGGCCCTTTTTTCTTTTTCTCTTGTCCGCTCTTCTTTTTACTCCTTGCTCGCAGTACTTACATTCAATTCTTCATTGTCGTCTTTAGGTTCTCCTTGAAAGGAAAATAAAATAAAGAAAATCAAACCAATAGTAATCGAAAGGTCCGCAGCATTGAAAATACCAGTGTGCAATTTTCCAGCAGAGAGAATCATAAAGTCCGTGACACTTCCCCAGGCGATCCGATCCAGCACATTGCTCAATCCTCCCCCCAAGACACAAGCGAGACTTATAAATTGGCCGGTATTAAAAGAAGAGGAAAAAAGGAGATAAAGACTCATTCCAAGCAAAACCAACAAAGGCAATATTTTTAGCAAAAGCGTATGCCAGCCTTCACTCAAATTGGAACCTGAACTTAAAAAAGCACCAGTGTTTTCTGCCAATTGCAAATGTACCATGTCGTTGACATAGGAAATGCGCTGATTTTCGTGTAGCTGAGTACGTGCTATCTTTTTGGTCTGTTGATCACAACCATAATTGATCAACATCAAAAAAATCAATCCTAATAGTTTTATTCCAAAACCTTTTTTCATCGTCAATAAAATTTAAATTACAGTTTGAAATTGTTTGAAAAGTCGTGATAAAATCATTGAGGACTTTTTTAAACAATGTCTTTATTAGTATTCGGTTTTGTCAACCTTTGCAGCCCATTCTTCAAAAACCTTAACCGCATTTTCCTGAAATTGTTGTTCCGTAGGAATACTTCGATCCGCTACCGGTAAAGGAATTTCTTGATAAATAAAATCATCATCAAAATCTATATTGGCAGCATCCTGGCGACTACAGCCGTAGACAATTCTCTTGGGTCTGGCCCAATAAATGGCTCCAAGGCACATTGGACAAGGTTCGCAGGAGGTATAAATCACACAGTCATCCAACTGGAAAGTATTGAGATTTTTACAAGCATCTCGGATAGCGACCACCTCTGCATGAGCGGTTGGATCATTAGTAGAAGTTACTCGATTGTTGCCTTGTCCGACGATTTTTCCGTCTTTTACGATGATTGCACCGAAAGGACCACCGTCATTGCTGTTCATTCCTTTTCTAGCCAAATCAATGGCTACTTGCATAAATTCGCGATCTTGATCTTCCATTCTTTTGCATTTTATTAGACAATTTCAATACTGCCGAATGCAAATATCTATCTTCTTGGGCAAAATATGGTAATGGAGGAAGGTTTTTTGTGCCCCGCAGATTTCGCAGGTTGCGCAGATTGTTTACGAGCGAAGGTCAAATAGTTCGTTCCTTATGGTTCTCCGGTGTCGAACTCTGCGGCATCTGCGAGATCTGCGGGACACTTCCTAAGCTATTTTGTGTCTTTCAAATTTTGCTTCACTTCGTTCGCGAGTCTCCTTCGCCGGCTTGCCAAAGAATCACAATTTTATACTCACCGTCCCATAAAAACTCCGCCCATCCGAAGGGATAATTCCCGGCCCCGGATAAGCCGCTGCGCGGCGCGTAAAATATTGAGCATTTCCTAAATTATTTACACCCGTTTGAAAACGAAAACGACCCAAGGTATAACTCAGTGATAAATCCTGAACTTGATAAGCAGGTAAAATTCCTCTAGTCGCATTGGCTACCTGGATGGCATTAGAAGCATCGCTAAAATGTTGGCCGACATAAGCGTACTGATAAGCAGCTCTAAAGTTTTTGATCTTAAGGTTGACTCCAGATTTGATGCTGAAGGGGGGAATCAATTCTACATCATTGCCTTCAAAATAACTCAGACCAGAAAGGTAGGTGCCATGAAGTAAACTGAAATTAGTAAAAAAGGAAAAATCAACATCTTCTGATTTTTTAATCCACAGGTCCCATAGATCGACTTCCATATAAGCTTCGAGGCCGAGGATTCGGGCATCGCCGATATTGGCGCGGATAGCAACATCTCGAACTGGATCGCTACCAATACCAATTCGGTTTTTGTATTGCAGGTGAAAAACGTTGATGTCAAAACGGAGCAGCTCATCAAATAATTTCCCGCGAACACCAAGGTCAAGATTATAACCTCGTTCATCCATCAATAAAGAATCGATGATCAAATTGGGATTGACCACAGCGAGGTCACTAAAATTGATAGAGCGATAGTTTTGAGAAAAGTTGGTGTACCATTCTACGTTCGAAGTCATTTTATACCCGACACCAAGTCCCAATAAAAGTAAGGAACGATTGTTCTTTTTCGCATCTTCAAATTTGCGTTCAAAGGCTATTTCTCCACCAGAGAAAACTCTTTCTTTATAAAAACCATCTGAAGCCGTTTTGATGTATTCAAAACGAGCGCCTGGAGTGACGCTCCATTTGTCGTTGAGGTTGAAAAGGTTTTCTGCGAAAAAAGAAATATTGCGACTGGGGAATTCATAAGCCGACCATTCGAGATCATCAGGATTTAAAAAATTAAAATCGGGACCACTGCCATCATTGGCATTGCCTTGTTCGCTGGTGGTATGTCCTTGATAGTATCTTGCTCCGATAAGGAAAGTACTTAATAGACCTTTGATGGTGTAGCGGTGGATGAGGCGGGTTTCGTTGCCAAAGTTTTGGTAATTGCCACGGATTAGATCGCGTTCGCGCAGCGGGTCTGGGCGATTGATGGGGCCGAGTTCTCCGAGTGCTTGTCGTTGTGCCGTTAAAAAGAAACTTCGGCTATTGATTTTGGTGCGATCAGAAATAGGATAGTCAATATTTAGAGCGACTAAATTCCAGTTGACTTTAAACCAGTTTCTATCGCGTTTTGATAGCCGTGGATTCCTTTCGAATTCAAAATCAACGAGACCGCCAGCTTGTTTGGCCAGATAATCCATGTAGGTATACTCTATTCCAATTTTTAGTTTTTTGGAAAAAGTTTTACTGACTTGGGCATAAGCAGTATTTTGGAAAAATTCAGAATTTTCGCGCCAACCCTTTCCTTGCTTTCGTTGGTAGAAGGTATAATAATTCCAGCCATCTTTACTGCCTCCAATGCTGTTGAAGGTAGTCAATAAACCAAAAGAGCCCATGGTGTTTTCATTGGTGAATTCAAAGACTTTGTCTTTGGGGCCTTTCTTAAAAACAAAATTCAATAAGCCTCCAAACTGTGGTCCATACTGTAGAGAAGCCGCTCCGCGAACGATCTCAATTTTTTCTAAAGCCTGGGTGGGAGGCGTGTAATAACTTTCAGGGTAGCCCAATGCATCTGCACTGATGTCATAGCCATTTTGGCGCGTATTAAAATTACTGGTTCGGTTGGGGTCCAAACCTCTCGCACCAATACTCAATTGCAATCCTGCGCCATCATTTTCCCAAATATTAAGACCAGCAATTCCTTTGAAAACTTGTCGGGCATTATTGGTGGCGAGGTTGGCAATGGTCTGACTTAAGTCAATGACTTCACTTTTCTTGGCGGCATAAATGGCAAAGCCTTCTACGTTTCTCAATTGCCGGAGTCCAGGACTTGCAGAAGAATTATTTGCATTTACTTCTACTGCCTCTAAACTAATTTCTAAACTATCGAGATTGATTTCAATGTTTTGCGTGTTTTGTTTGAGGTCGATGGTCTGGCGAAAATTATTGTATCCAATGGCTTGTACAAAAAGATGATATATTCCTTCCTCTAAATTTTCAAATCGGAAACGCCCTTGCTCATCACTGATTTCAAAAACTTGTGTCTCTTCCAAAAGAACGGTAGCTCCTACAAGTGCCTCCTGAGCAGAACCTGCTCGCACTACTCCTGTAAGATTTCCTTGCTGGGCAAAGAGACTCATCGCACAAAGGATTAGTGGAAACAAAAGGAAATATTTTTTTCGCTGGTACATAGGTATTTTATTCTTTTCAATCTTCCTTTTATCGCAAAGGAAGTATCCATTTTTTTGGTGCAAAACCATCCTCAATATTTGCTAGGTTGATCATTGGATCAATGAATTGCTGACTCACGCGACCATTTAGTGCAACATGTGCATTTACGGTAACGATGGGATTGGTATAATTGAATTGTTTTTGATATTGCGATTTTAGGTACTGGGCAAATTGCAGCATAAAATCAGGTTGAATGCTCATTTGTTTTTCCTGGAATTTGGTCAGGTATTGGCCATTGATGATTTCTGATTTTCTTCCAGAGGCACTGTCTTTTACAAAGAAGGTGCTTTGTCCCGTTTTTTCCACCAACATCACCCGCCAGGAAAAACGATAAGCTTCTTCCGTCCATTTTAAATCTCCAGGATAGAAGAGGTGTCGGAAGGGGAGACTGATTTGTAGAAATACAAAAAAGGCAAGACCGACTTGTAGTAGTCTTTTATTCCATTTTGGAAAGGTGTAAAAGTTGTGGTCGTTTTTTTGGAATCCAATGTGTGCCAATAGTTTTTCATGAAAGGCAGTAGAGAAGAAAATCAAAGTACTGCTGATCATGATCAGCGGAAAGAGCCCAATGTTGAAAAGTAGATTGGTCATTAAGTGAAAAAGAACGACTAGGATATAAGCAAAGATTCTGGTTTTTTTATTGAGGAGAAAAAAGGCAATCGTTAAATCATAGAAGGCACCGCCCCAGCTAAAGAGATAAGCAGTTATTGGAAATTGAAAGAAATAGCCGAGCAAGGGGAAGTCACTTCTTTCCAATAACCATATTTTTAAAGGCATGGCTCTGAATAACCAATCGGGATTGAGTTTTGCGAGACCCGCACAAAAATAAACCAGGGATAATTGAAAAATCAAAATGTTGATGGTCCAGGCTGGGACGCGATCCACGCGGAGCGCTGGCTTCCGCCAGACATCAAAAGAAAAAGCGCGATGCGCGGGAAGAAAAATCATGAGAAAAGCCAGCAAGCAAACCAGATAATAATGATTCAGATAATTGGTAGCGTCGATCAATTCTACATAAGTAAAACAAAGAAAAAAGCAGATGCTGGCCAGACGATAAAAACAACCCAACATAATGCAAAAGGCACTAAGAGCAATCAGGCCGAAAAGAAAATACATCCCCGTTTCGCCCAAAGGCTGCACCCAGGAAAAGCCATAAAATTTAAAAAAGAAAGTAGGTTCCAAATAAAGCTTTTCGATCCAACCTTGGTATACAAAGCGCAAAGCCCCAAACAACATCAGCGCTCCAAATAAGATGCGGAACGTGAGAAGTGGGGCTATTCCAGTTGGTCGCTGGAGCCAATGCTTTATGTCTGCTTTAGTCGGAATCACTTGGGTTGTCGATGTAAGTAATGGAAACACAAAGGACCGATGGAAGATCTGTTTTTATTAAAACAACTTGATCGGAAATTAATTGATAGAGGCTATTGACTTTTTCTATATCCGTCGCAATGATTTCCGATAGGGAAGTTGATCCAAAGGAATCTGCTAAGGTTCTAATTTCTTGATATTGCGTTTTGACCAAACTACTTAAAGGCGTTCCATTTTTTTCTGCATTGACTTGATCTAAATAATTTTTTAGTTGAGAGGAAATGGTTTCGCTAGCTTCTAAGGTTTTGCGGAGTAAAATGCTGGAGTGACCACTGTAGTAAGCTTCGACTGCTTCCGGATTTGGAAAACCAGAAGTCAATGCCCCGGAAGGGAATCCTATTTTTTCGCGTTTGCTCAATTCATAATGTTCATTAAAACTATTGATGATCAAACTAAGCGAAGTGCCATCTGCCGTGCCGGTATTAGCTGTAAAAGTAGTTTCGTAAGCTTCCCAAGCTTGTGTGGTTTTATCTACTCGGGTTTTTATATCTGCAATTAGTGCGGTTAAATAGTCGCGGTGTTTTTGGGCATCTGGTGCCTCTTTAAATGCAGCGAGAATTTCTGCATCATCATTGGCAATTCCATAGAGTAAGTAATCCAATGCTGGCAATCCTTTGTCGTATTCGTCTGGTGCATCGAAGTTCCAGGAACCGGTTGCGATATTGTTTTCTAATTGTCCGACATTGACCGGAAAGTTATTGAGACTATTGCGTAAAAAAACATCCATTGCCGGACCAAATTCAAAAGGAGCAGCATATTGCCATTGCTCGTAAGCAGCGATGAAGTTGCTTCTCAAATCGAGTAATGTGGCTTCTGAAGGATTAGTGGTAAATGCTTCTCCTTTGATGCTGAGTTGGTCTACCTGATTTTTTAATTGGCTATAGGCTGGAAGGATAATAGCCGTTGCCATGTTTTCAAACATGGCTTTTTGATCAAAGCCTTGAATACAATCGGTACTTGGTTCTTCATCGATTCCGCAGGCCATGGCCAATAATAAAGTCATCAGGACAAATGGATATTTTATGAGTTTCATATCGGTCTTAGGTCTTAAGTTTTTAGAATTTATCTTTATCAGCACTCAAGCTGTAATAGTCTGCGAGCTTATCTTTTGCTTCTTGCAATTTTGCTAGCGTCGTATTGTACAGGTTCATATCTGCAAAATCTGCAGAGCCAGCGATGGTATTTAGTAATTCACTGACTTGGGCATTGCTTATTTTTTGGGTGGTGTTGAATTGTAGAGAATAAATAAAACCAATCCCTTCTGAGAGTGCGTGAGCGCGTAAAGACATATCGTCAAAATTGGCAATTCCGCTATTTAGATAATGCAGCGCAGAACCTACCGCGATCAATTCCCATTCCTGGCGAGCAGTGGCAATCGCTTCGTCACGGATAGTAAGATTCTTAGCAGATATGGCCGCTCTGCCTTTTAGTAAAGCATCCATTAATTTTTGATTGGAGCCTAAGAGCGCATCGCGCTGAGTGGAGTAATTGCCCCAGAAAGTGATATTGTCAATGTTTGCTGGAAAATCAGTCGGTACGCCAAAGTATCCAAATGCTTCATCCCAGTGGTGTTCCATTTCGGTTCCTTTGCCATCCGTAATTTCTACATTATCAACATTCATTTGATCTGCTCCCATATAAACACTAGTGGCCTGGTAATAGAGACAAGCACCCATTAAGCCTTTTTCAATAACTTGCGCATGATCAAGGCCATCGCCTCCGATCAAATAGCTTTTGGAACCATCAGCACTTTTGATCACTCCGGAAATGCCATTGCTTCCTGGTGAGGTAGATTGACTGGCCGCAGCTAATTCTGCCAACAAGGCATCAAAGTCTCCTTGCACATTACTTAGTGTTTTGCTTCGCAATTGTTTTGAATCATCGTAGGTTTTGATCCAGTCAGCACCTGCTTCATTGGCGTACATGGCTTGGAGTCGATTGGCGTCAAGTTGTCCGCCCGTTTTGGAAGTACCGATGTAATTTTTCAACTCTGTAAACATATCTAGTCGTTGGGTTTGACCAGAGTAATCGACGTTGATGAAATTATAAGAAGTGGGGATTTTTAATGCTACCGTAGGCTCAGGAGTTTCATCTTCTTGGCAAGATTGGAAAAAGAGAGTGGCAATTAAAAAACTAAAGGCCAGTAGTAGTTTTGGAACTTTGAGGATATAGGACATTTTTTAAATTGTTAATTAGGTGAAGCGCCTCCGCAAAATTACGATGTAAAATTGCGAAAAGGAAGATGTTTTTATTTCTTATCATTATTTAGACTAAATCTTAATAGCGATGCAAATATACCCGAATCTCTTTTAAGACCTAAAACTTTAACAGAAAATTTTTAGAAAAAATACGCTTTCGGTAAGGAAAGGCTGGTGAAGGAATAGATTGTGAATAGAATGTCATTTTCAGGTTAAAAAAATACGGTTTCCCCTTTTATTTTTTCATCTTTAGGGGACTACAAAACAAAACCTAATTATGGAACCCTTATTTACCAGTGATGCCGTCTTGTTGGGGATACTACTCGTTATTCTTGCTTCCGTCTTTTATACGTCTAGTTTGAAAACGCCAGGATGGAAAAAATTCTATACCTATGTTCCTGCCTTATTACTCTGTTATTTTTTACCAGCATTGCTTCACTGGCCATTGGGTTGGATTGCGGCGCATTGGTATGAAACTGGTTTAGTAGAACATCTGGCCAAATTAGGGCATACTATGCCCGATACGAATATGTCTTTTTCTGAAATTCAGCAATGGATCAAAGACAATAATATTACCGATACTAAGCAGTTTGAAGGACATTCCCAATTGTACTATGTGGCTTCGCGGTATTTATTGCCAGCGAGTTTGGTCTTGTTGTGTTTGAGTATAGATATCAAAGGAATTTTCAATCTGGGTTCTAAAGCATTGATTATGTTTTTTGCGGCCACTTTTGGGATTATTATTGGAGGACCTATTGCCTTGTTTATCGTCTTGAATTTTGCGCCGGGCTTAATCAATGCAGAGCCAGATCAAGTATGGCGGGGTTTGTCTACCGTTGCTGGAAGTTGGATTGGTGGTGGTGCGAATCAAAATGCAATGGCGATTATTTATGAAGTAGAAGAAGCACCGATTTTCCCAACGATGATTGTGGTAGACGTTATTGTCGCCAATATCTGGATGGGCTTTTTATTATATGGTGCGAATATTTCTGAAAAAGTAGATGCTTGGTTAAATGCAGATAGTAGCGCGATTGAGGATTTGAAAAGAAGTGTAGCGGAATACCGAGCGAGTATTACTCAAATGCCGACAGCTACTACCTTGTTTATGCTTTTAGCAGTTGCTTTTGGTGCAGTGGGAATTTCTCATTGGGGGGCCGATTGGCTGACTCCATTTATGAAAGGTTATGGAGAAACGCTTTCTGCCATGCGGCTAAATTCTTTGATGTCTCATTTCTTTTGGTTGATTGTGATTTCGACTACACTAGGTTTGATCTTGTCTTTTACCCGTGCCCGAAAATTGGAAGGGGTAGGAGCTTCTACCTGGGGGTCTATTTTTATATATATTCTGGTCGCTACTATTGGGATGAAAATGAACATTGGAGAGATTTATAAAAACATTGGTTTGTTTGTGGTCGGAATTATTTGGATGTTGGTTCATGTAACGGTATTGCTACTCGTAGCCAAGTTGATCCGAGCTCCATTTTTCTATGTTGCAGTAGGAAGTCAGGCCAATGTGGGGGGAGCTGCTTCTGCTCCTGTGGTCGCCTCGGCCTTTAGTCCTTCTTTGGCTCCGGTAGGTGTTTTGATGGCCGTCTTGGGGTATGCAGTGGGTACCTATGGAGCGATTATCTGTGCGGAGATTATGCGGGCGGTGGCAGGAGGTTAATCCCTTCAGTGCATTGCAAAAAAAAAGCGCAGTAGGAATTTCCTGCTGCGCTTTTTTGGGATTTAAATACATTATTTCCCTAAAGTCATCATGACTCGCATTACCAATTTTCCAGGGATATCATGGCATTCTCCTTTGATAGCAACTACCAATTTTTGGCGACTGAGCTCTCCTTTTGTCATGGCATTTTTCGCCGCAACGGCACAATCCACTTCTTTTTGATATTCCGTATCGCCTTCATTTACATGGACATCTCCAACATGACCATCATCGTGGCCTTTATATTTAGAGCCACATTTACAAATCGAAGCTGCTAATTTTTTATAATCTACATTGGCGTCATCTACGGGAGCTTCCTCCGTTTGGGTCGTAGATTCGACCGTGATTCCACCAGGTAATTCTTTTGGGCCTTCTTCTTGGGTTTTGGCTACTGGTGCGACTTGTGATTTGACCGTTTCGCTAGCTGGAGCAGGTTTTGCTGCGGCAACGCTATTGTTGCTGGCTTCTCCACCACAACTAATAATCAAGAGGCTCATGGCGAATAGGAAGAATAGTCCTTGTAATGCTTTCATTTTCTTCAGTTTATGTTTATGAGATTAGAATTTTTATGTTTTCCAATCGCAATTTAGGCATTCTTGACCTTTAAGTAAAGGGGCAGGAAAAATTCAATCACACAACTTGGCTCAGATTAAATTTTTATGAAATATGTATAGGACGCTTGTTTTATTAGGTTTTTATAGAGCTTTTTCTCCTTATTTATACCTAATGTGGCTTTAGTGATTTCCTTCTTCTAAGTACCATTTTGCGATAACACCTTCTCCTTTTTTTCCTTGAGGACTATAATCTCGCTCTGGATAATCACTAATCCCTTGCATATTGGGAAACCATTTCCAATAAAAACTTCCAGCCCAGTAAAATTCTTTCCAAAAGGTTTGAAAAAGCGCTTCAATGGCATTGGCTTGAGCTTGTTCATTGACGGGGAGGCGCCGAACTACTTTCTCTAGTTCCCAAGCTTGCCAAGCACAGCCATCTACGGTGAGGTAGCCAAATTCTGTAAAAATAATCGGCTTCTTAACCTTCAAATAAAAGGCTCGAATACTCTGCCGCTTAGGAATCCAGGCTTTTACCAGTTGATCAACGCTAGGTGTTTTTTCCTCTAGTAAAGGAAAATAAGCGTCGATACCAACATAATCTAACTTGCGCCAAAACCTAGTGGGAAGATCATAGAATTCATCCCAATTGGAAGCATAAGTTAAGGGCCCTTTATAGTGCACCTTGATTTTATCTATCAGCTGAAGCCAAAAGCGCATCCGCTTTTGCAAAGCAATTTTAAACTCCGTACCAATACAAAATAAATCAACCTGCTCTTGCTCCGCCATTTTTGCAAAAAGCAAAATATACTCTTCGTACTGTTTTTCCCAAGCTCGCCACTCTGCCTCCGTTTGGAAATCAATGGCACCTGGCCAATCTCCGGGAACATAAATCTGTGGTTTTAGCATGACCTTCATGCCTTTTGCTTTGGCCAATTGTATCGCTGTTAAACTCCCTTCGGGGGTTTCTCCCCACCATTGTGTATTGTCTCCTTTACGATCATAAGTGACGGAAGTACTCCCTGATAAGGAATAAGCAAAGGGAATCACACCGACCCAATCTACTCCAACTTGTTGTAAAGAGGACATTGGGTTGGCCTTAAAAGGAGCGGGAGGGCCCACTAAACTTATGCCTTTTATTCTTTCTCCTTCAAAGCTTTTTGGGGCATCCGGGAAAAACCAACTTGAGGTAGCCAAGAATAGGTATAAGAGAAACGTATGGAGTTTTATATGATATCGCATTTTTCGACTTGAATAAGAGTACAGGGTTTACTGCAATCTCTTTAGTGAAATATTCAACTGCAAATTAAAGGACTCTTCTGTCTATAAGCAATCGCCATAAAGACAATATGGTTGTTATAATGAATTTCGCAATAGAAAGACGTTTTTTATGGTAAATTGATGGTTATTGGCTCATATTATGGGTTTGATCTATGTATTTGTTTGAAAAAATTAGAATATTTTTAAAAAGCTAATAGAATTTCAGGTAATTTTGAATAAATGGCAACGAATTCAGTTAATAGTTGAATTGTATTCAATAATTAAGCGATTTTGTTTAAATATTTGCATTATTTGCCTACTTGTTTTACATTTGTATTATCAATAGAACGAAAAGAGATGATAAAGATTATTTCTACTTCTTTTGAAAATACAAAATTGTGAGGTGATGAAACTGATAACTGAGCGCTCCCCGCAGGGGTGAAGTACGACAGTGCTTCAAGCGAAGGCACCGCTAAAGCGGACGGGTAGCAATCCCGATTTCACAAAAAAAACACCAATACTGTGAGGTGATGAAACTGGCAGCCATGTCCTCTTGTCTCGAGGATGGAGAGTCCAGGATAAATATAGCATAAAAGGCTAAACTCGTTTTACCTTTTATACTATACTAACTGCTCCGTGAAGGTTCGAATCCTTCTCTCACAGCCATTACCGGAAAACGATCCGCTAATATTTTAAGTTTTGTAAAAATTGTGAGG
>CALLVY010000482.1 GCA_938015925.1 uncultured Saprospiraceae bacterium | reverse complement strand
GATAATAAAAGCGACAAACCTCAAATTTAAATATCCTAGCATTTTTTTAATTGATCGTATTTGGCAAGTAATGTCCTGCGAATAGAAAGAATAAAATTTAACAATCGACGATATGCATTTTTTCACTGAACCTACCTTATTGAATGCTCAACTACCTGCTGACCTTTTTGGGCCAGTGGCTGGCGATGAGCTAAACAAGTACAACATCTCTTCCAAGCATACGGTCTCCGCGGATGCCAAAATATTTGCTTGTCAAAATGCTATGATGCTGGTGCTGCCGCATGTAGAAGATGGAGGAACAGTAAGTACCAGCCTGGTTAATGTTGTTCTCAAACCTATTGAAGGCTTGGATATTAAACATTCTCCCGTCAAGTATTATATATACCGAGGGCTAGATAAGTTAAGTTTCATTACTGGTAGTGCGATCACTCCAAGTGCGGGCACTAATACAGAATTTATTGAAAAATTCTGGAAGAATTGGAATGACTTTAAAACCAATACCAACCAAACGGGACTGCCGGATCCTACGCCACAGAGTTTTGGTTTTGATAGTACTTTGACGGATGCGGCGAAGAAGATTTCGCTACTAGAAGAGTTTTACAATAGTGAAACCAGTACAAATGCTTTTATCAATGATTTTCAGGCCATTAAAGTATCAGAAGGAGAGTGGATTGGAACACTAAAAACTTCGGTAGCTTTTGAATTTGAAATCATAGTAGATACGGATCATGTCAAGATGGATTTGGAGTATGCCCAAAAGCACAAGCATATTGTAGATGTATCAGCTTCCGCAGGATTCGAGGATAGAATGAAAAGAGAGGCGATTCTCAATTACATTGACCCGGCAGCATTTTATGGAATGCATTACCATATTGGAGCCTATTTAGCTTCTTATTCTGGGACGACTAAAAATCCACCTATACTAAGACAAGAAAAAGATTTGGTAGATGATATCGTCAATAAGTTTCTCAATAATACCGCGGTTTATTTGGATGTAAGAAGTGAGCATGGTTATTCCTATTTTGTTTATGAGAATTATCGCAATGATTTTTTTACAGGAAATATATTGTCTCATAGCCCAACCATGAATATTAAGTCGGCTTCTGCTGCTAATTTTGATTACCTGGATCACTTGGCGGTCGTCTGGCCATTGGTCAATTTGACTTCGCCTCCATTCGCCTTGGCTCCTTTAGTAGGAGGAGATAAAATTGACCTTCAACTCCGATTGAATGACAACCCTAAGCCGCTCTTATTTGCAGAAAATTCCAAATTATTTGGGGCAACTAATGTCGATAATTTTAAGAAGGAAACAGATTTGTTACCCACACCTCTTCTCTTACCTTTAGAGTGGTCTGAAACGGTTACACTTGAAATTCCGCATGTAGAAAATAGTGGGGTGAAAACCAACGTGGCGCATCATATTAAACTTCAATATTTTAGACAAGAGGATGATTCGAATTCTCCAAACTCTGTTTTAAAAACGGCTCATTATTTAGATGGAACATTTGGAGGTATTCAACTCCCTTCGCTTGCCAATAATATTAAGACACCATTTCAGCATGTACTTTGTAATAAACGAAAACTAGTAAATGCAGCCTCTTTTGCTTTTGTGGCGGAAAACGGAGTCTTTCAAGATGATACCCGTTTGCTTTTTTATGCAGACAATATTTTTTCTTTAACAACTTCTGGGAATGATTTCCCTCGATTTGATAGTACTACTGCTCCACCTGATCTAGATGAGATTTTTGCAAAGAAAAATGTAATATTAAGTAAGTGGAAGATAAAAGATGTTACGGTTGATGTAGATGTTTTGGGTATCGTCGGATACAACAGAACATCTTTGGAAACGACTCCTGAAGAAAACTTAATCATGCTGGGGCTGTTGAAAAGTGAGTTGGCAGCGCTTAATGCATTGGCCGGAGTGTCAGAGCTTCATCAAAAGTATCTGGTGTTTGAAGAAATTTTAGGAACAGGAGGAGCCGCACTAACGGATGCACTTTCCGGGACGGTTTTTAGAAAGTTTAAAATTAATATACAAGGTCTAGATAGTAATGGTGTAAAACAACTTATTACGACTTCTACTGTGGAGGTTTATGGAACCAAACTAAATATGCTATGTTCTCCAGCGTTTAGTGCTGCGACTACAAATGTTCCTGCTACTATTCCCGATGCGGGAACCTTTACGGAGTTTGATCATTTCTTTCGATTTGATTATGATGGGAATGATTCTATTGTTACTGCTCTGTTTCCGACTGGTACTGTTACATTGGATGATTCGGGAAATTCAAATAGCAGTACAAGACCTGATGTCGGACTAATTGGTGAAATGTTTTATCCTGTAGATTCTGCGGGAAGTTCTGCCTTGAGCCCCAAAAGGCCTTCCTATCCTTTAATTGTTTTAAGCCATGCGAATGGTGGGCGATATACGGATTATCGGGATTTGGGAGCACATTTGGCAAAAAACGGTTTTATCGTTTCGGTGCTAAGTTCTTTAGAAGATAGACCTCCAAGTCAATATAGATTATATCCCTTAGCATCCTTTGCTTCCTATTGTACTTTTTCTATTACTATTCCTGCGAATTATTTCATTGCCTTGGTTGGGCCATCTTCATTTCTTATTTATAATAATGACTCAGGAACGCCAACAAGTGCAAATTATGCTTTTGAAAAGGTGACGGCACTCTCGGGCACATTTGATACTTCTGTAACTCCCCAGAATTTTGTCGTTTCGTCTGAAGACTTACTCTCTTTAACGAAAGGAACGGATTTCGATATTGATCTGACGGGTTCAACTCCGACATTGATAAAGTATAAATTGCAAACCAATTTTTTGAACACAAGTGCCGTGCTTGCGCCACAATTGGTTATCGTTTCAGGAGGTACACCCATAGCTTTTACATCCAATTATTTTATCGGTATTGGTGGAGATTTAGATGCCATATATATTTATAATAATGATCCTGGCGCTCCTTTGAGTTCAGACTATGTCTTTGAAAAATTAACCATCTTAAAAGGAACATGGGACACTAGTGTAACTCCTAACACTTTTGAGGTTTCCTCTGCTGATTTATTGTCTTGGGTGAAAGGAACTGACTTTGAAGTTGTTGAAGCAGGCGGTACGCCTTTTTTACTCCAGTTTAAAATCGAGGTTGGTTTTCATGGCTTAGGGACATTAGGTAGAGCCAATTTAATCTATCCTCATTTACAAGTCATCAAGAGTAAATTTGGCAATAGGGTAGAACAAGATTTTGGCTTGATCGGACATAGCCGAGGAGGGGAAGCGGTCGTTCGGGCAGCGCGTGAAATATTAGGAAAGCCTGGATTTGCTATTGGTTCTCCGGGAACTCGGACAGGACCTGAGGAGGAGTGGGAATACGTCCCTAATACCTTAAGGGATGTCAAAGCGATCATTTCTCTAGCACCAACAGATGCTTGGGATTCGCCAGAAAATCTCACCCAAAATATTCCTTATTTTGTTTTGTACGGTTCTATGGACGGTGATGTAGCAGGGTATAGACAATCAGCAGCACCAAACAGAAATACTGGGTTTTCATTGATTGATCGAGCAGTCAATGATACAGAAAAATCAATGGCCTTTGTTCACGGAGCAACGCATAATGGCTTCATTACAAATAACCATGACTTTAATGTTAATGACAACCCGAGTTTTGCTGGAAATTTGATAGCTTCTTCTATCCAGAAAAATATTACCAAAGCCTACATGAATGCCTTCTTCAGAATATTTTTAAGAAATGAAAGTATTTGGAGACCCATGTTTTATGGAGACTTTATTCCTCGATCTACACAATACAACGAGATCTTTCTACAATACAAAAGAATGGTTCCTTCTGAGTCTGATCTTATACTCGATTTTGAAGCGGGAGGAAATTTGGGAACCGGAGTAGGCAAAGTAGCACTCAATGCAGCAACGGCCAATTTGAGAGAAGGAAATCTTATAGATGAAGACATCCAAACGCCACACGATACCAAAGGTTTGATCGTAACCTGGAGTGCCGCAGATGAACTCAAATTTAATATTTCGACTGCTGGGAAAAATGTGACAAATTTTGATTACCTGAGTTTTAGAATTGGTCATGTAGCTAAGGTTAGCCCTAAGCCGCCAAAAACTTCTTGGACTCATGATGGACCTGCTTATACTTTTGATCCTTCTGCCCCAACAACACCAGTTAATTATAATATGCCACCAGCTATACCACTAATGGATTATGATGACTCTGTAAACGGTATGTATTCTTCTCTGGAGCTATTGGAAATTAAATTGGTAGATGCCGCTTCTGGAAATCATAAGAGAGCATTGAATCAAAGAATTCCTGAGCCTCACTATAGAGAGGTAAGGTATAATTATGGCTTAACCCAGGAGAATATTCCCTCAATTGACGATAAGGGAACACCTGTAGCAACGGATGATGAAATTGAACATGAATATCAAAATCTAACTAAATCTGCGATGATGACTGTTCGAATTCCATTGAGTGATTTCGATGCGAATGGAGTTGATTTGACTAAGGTTAGTGAGGTCTCCTTAATCTTTCCAGCGGGTACAGGAGGAGAAATTGTAATTGATGATATTGAATTTACCAAGTAATATGAAGCGTTTTTTCGTAATACCACTGATGATTTTATTTCTTTGTAATATGAATGCACAAGAAAAAATAAAAGGAACCTTTAATTCGACTAGCCAAATTTTTGAAACCGAAGACCGATCCTATTGGATCAGCTATTTTGAAAATGGAATAGCGCAGATTTCTAGTGATGGTTATATCGGACTTATGGAGGAAAATGGAAACGTTTTGTGTCCACCAAAATACGATAGGATTTTTCCTTTTCAGGATGCTACTGCTATTGTTTGTCTTAACGATCAGTATGGACTAGTAGATGAGAAAGGCAACGAATTGATAGCACCTTCTATGTTCTTTATTGATGATGTTTCTAGTGGATTAGCGTGGTTTCAAAAAGAAAAAGGTGATCCTTGGAGTCTTCTGAATACTCAAGGTGAAATAATTGTAAGCAATAAATACCAATTGGTTTCCAAGTTTCAAGATGGAGCTGCACTTGTCGTAGATTATGATGATAAGCTCCTGATTATTTCTGAGCGAGATGAAATTGTATATCAAGAGCAACAATCGATGCTTAAAAAAGCTTGGAATAAATTGTTTACAGATGACCTGTGGGTGTCTAGTCGCCTTACCAATATACGGCGTTCTAAGAAGGGCGTAAATCTAAGCCAGGCTTTGTCCGAAAAAACACCGTTTCAGTTTAGGGATGGTTTTGCGCTTATCGCTAAAGTAGTAGAAGGAAGCGTAAAGTATGGTTATATCAATAAAGAAGGAATTACAGTAGTCGAACCAAAATTTGAGAACGCAAAAAATTTTAAATATGGTTTTGCTCCAGTGAAAGAAAATGCTCAATGGGGACTTATTGATAAGTCTGAAAAAATTATTATTCCGAATACTTACGAGACCTTAGAAGTAGTTGATAAGAATCTATTGTTGGTCTCTCAGAAAGGTAAATTTGGAGTAATTAGTAAAAAAAATAAAATACGCTTGCCATTAGCCTATCCTAAGGTAAAGTACCTCTTTGGGTGTCTGTTTGCTGCACTAAAAGAAGACGCATCGGACATTTCTAATTTTCCAGATTGGGTAGCTCCTCAGGACAAAGGGAAATGGGGCGTATTGAATGCTAAAAATGGGAATACCGTTTTACCTTTTACTTACGATAATGTCAATGCCTTAAACGAAAAATTTGGTGTTGTTGTCAACTATCAAATTGAAAATGCCAAAGCATTGAAAACGGATACTTTTGCCCAACCTTTTATTCCACCAGCACAAGCTACAAGTGTTCCTTCTTTAAAAAACTATAAGGTAGTACAACGTATTCAGATTTTTAATAGGAAAGGATTGAAAACGGAAAAAGTGTATACCCTGAATCCAGATTTACTGATAACTGCCTTCTTAAAACAAAAGGATATTCTGGAACTCAAAGCCATGATTCCTTTGGTCAATAATTTTTGGATAAATGAAAAAACTAATCCGGTATTTTTCAATAAGAAAGGAAAGGTTGTTGAGAAAAAAGATAAGATCGCAATGCTAAACCAGAGAATGCACCGCAAAGACCTTGTTCAAAGAAAAGACAAAACTAGTGGCTTATTCGGAATGGTAAACAATCAAAATGAAATGCTGATTCCTTTTGAATATGACCAAATCAAAATTGGACATTCAGGAGTGATCATTCAAAAAGCCGATAAGTTTGGTTTTACAGATTTAAAAGGCAAAAGAATTCTTGATCTGATTTATGACCAAATAGAAGAGACGATAAGCGCGACCTTGAAAGTCGCTAAAAATAATGAAATTTTTTTAATTGATAAAAAGGGACATAGAATATAAAATTAAAGAACATGAGCTTTACCCACAAGATAAGAGAAACCCTTTACGAACACGAGGGTGGTATGTACAAGGCCATTCAATTAAAGATCCTTCGCTCAGAAGGTAAGTTTAGATATGGAGCTGCCCCTCTGGTTTTTGAGGTGTCAGATGGACAAAATACAGTGAGTAGTTTTGTTACTATTATTTCCATTAATCAAAAAGAATTGATAAGCTATTTTACGACAGATGCCTTTGTTGGATTTTCCGGATTAGCTAGTGTGAAATTTGGTACAGAGTATGAAATTGAGACCTTAGTAAACGATTTAGATCTTCAGTCCATTGATCCACTACCAGCAATTTTTGCTTCTATGTTCCATTCAATTGCTGACAACGCTTGGTTAGCAACATTATGATTTGACCTTCAAATTTTTTATTATGCCAGTACAAAAATATTATCCACCACTCTCCGATTTGATTGATGCCAGTGCCGTGCCCGGAGACCTGGAAGCTGTTGAAAACTTTTTGAATGAAGGTATTGACCTGCTGCTTGGTAAAATCTATTATAAAGATTTTGCCGTACAAGTACTCAAGTCGGGTGACGTTAGGTACTACAGCATCACGCTGGTAACCAAAAGTATCAAGCTGCCATTATTCTCCGATATGAATCTGGTCTTCTTCCGAGGTTCTGATACAACACTTGCAAATTTTGCCCTTTTATTTGAATGGAGTTGGCCATTGTCTAAATATATTTCCAGATTCGAATCTCAAGGGTTTTCCTATGCGCCAGAAGCATTTTTGGATATTCTGATTGAATTGTCGGAGATCAGAGATCGCAGTGATTTCTTCAACCAAATCATCAGCATTTTCTTCGATAATGGAGACGATTCTTATATCGGTTTTTTCAATGATATTACTACGGTTGTTAGTAGTTATGACAATGCAGTTCCGGCCGTAACTGCGGAGGTGCAAAGCATTATTACTAATCTCGGAATTATCAAAGATGAAGTGGAGTCCCAGCTGGCTGCGACCAACCTTTTTACCATAAAAACCTTATTCGAAAGTTATAAAGACAATCCAGTACTGAACACTGCTGTCGAGGCGATCAAAGCTTCCATGGAAAACCTGGAACGTAATTATAATGTATCCATTGACCTCTTTGGAGATGTCCTCAAAACCCTAATCGGAGGACTCTCCGACCTTGACGAAAAATTCGATCGCCTCCTCCAATTATTCAGAGGCTGGTTACAAGATATTGATATTGACGACATTAAATCTCTCCTCATTCCTCAGTTTGGAGTCGAACTCCAAGGCATTAAAATGGGATTAGAATTTCCTCGAAAATGGTTAGTCCCTGCATTGGAATCCCCCGCAAGTTCAGGGATGTATATTGAAGATCCTGATCTAACTAAATTAGCAGCACTCGAATTTACCGTAGGCGACCTCAAATTCTCTACCAAAAAAGGTTTTGAATTTGAAAACCAATCGGCCTTCACTTTTGAACGCGCCTACATTGGGAAAACAGGAATCATGTTGGAGTTCATCGACCTTAAGGTGGACATGAGTAAGTCTTATAATATTCCCGAGGCAGATGCAGACGGACGCCCCGAAGATTTTCAAGGTGTTTATTGCGAACGAACTACCGTTACCCTGCCCCCCAAATGGTTTAAAAATCAAACCCCAGGAACGACTGCCGAAGTTTTCGGAAATAAACTCCTCATTGGAACGGGGGGCGTCTCTGGTACACTCGGTCTCGAGACCGTTGGCGGAAATGAAATCCTCTGGGCAAACATAGGTTCCAATGATGGTTTCAGAGTAGGTTTCAAAAGTTTCGACATCGAGTTCAAACAAAATAAAATCCTGTACTCCAGTATAGAAGGAGCCATGGAAATCAAAAAGTTTGTTTACCCTGCTGGAACACTAGATGAAAATGGAGTCAATGTAGGAGGCAATCCCGTTACCATCGGTATCGCAGGCCACATCCACGACAACGGCGATTTCAACCTAACCGCTTCCGCCGAACCACCCTATCCGATAGAGTTCCCGGATGTATTTATCTACCACATCAAAAGTTTGGAATTGGGAAAAGAGGAAGAGGACTTTTATGTCGGCACTTCCGGTAAAATCGAATTCCAGGGATTCCTAAAAGATACCCTTAAATTAAAAGCAATCGATGTTGATCGCTTGCGGATTTATAGCGATGGCTCCATCGAATTTGAAGGCGGCTCCATTGCATTGGTAGAACCAATCGTATTGCCACTAGGGCCGGTGGAGATTACCGTGTCGGCAATTCATTATGGTTCTCACCAGAAAGAGGTGAATGGCGTTATGCGCAAATTCAATTACTTCGGTTTTGATGGTGGCATTAGTGTCGATCCATTGGGAGTAGAGATTAGAGGAGATGGTGTTAAATTTTATTATTGCACAGATGATTTGCCGAATAAGCCGCCGTCTTATTTGCACATCCAAACCTTGTATTTAGATTTGACCATTCCTGCGAGCACGCCAGTGGCGATCATCAATGGTTGGTTGTCTATTCCAGAACCAGGGGCTTCCAAAGAATATGCAGGAGGTATAAAATTGCAATTGCCAAAAGCGAAAATATCAGGAAGTGCAGATATGAAACTGCAGCCTAAATATCCGGCATTTATCATTGATGCTTCTATCGAATTTCCAGCGCCTATCCCATTAGGGCCTGTCGGAATCTATGGTTTTAGAGGCTTGATTGGCTACCGTTATGTAGCCGAAAAAGAAGCAGCTGGACTCGTGTCAGGAGTAGATACCTGGTACGATTATTATAAAAAGCCACCAAGAGGAATTCACGTTAGTAAGTTTAATGGGCCGGATAGAACAACGGTGGCCGGTACGCCATTTTCTATTGGTGCAGGAGCCTCCTTAGGAACTTCTGCCGACAATGGAACCATCTTGAATATCAAGGCCATGGTCTTGCTGTCTATCCCATCTTTGTTTATGATCGATGGACGAGCAGCGATTCTTTCTGCGAGGCTGGGCTTAGATGATTCCGGTGATCCGCCATTCTTTGCCTTTAGTGCGATTGGAGATAATTCCTTAGAATTAGGCTTTGGTGCAGACTTTAAAATGCCATCGAGTTCGGGAGATATTTTAAAAATTTACGCCGATGTTCAGGCTGGATTTTTCTTCAATGATTCTTCCAAATGGTATGTCAATAT
>CALLVY010000481.1 GCA_938015925.1 uncultured Saprospiraceae bacterium | reverse complement strand
GTTGAATCTATTCTAAAAACAAGGTCATAGATTCTGGCATAAGAAAGTTAGATTAATGAATTTAATCTCTCTATTTATAGCCTGCTGCTGCAAAAATAGGAAAAAATAGAGAGAATGGGTTTGCTGCTATCCAAATAGTCTGGTGATTGGTAAAGGAAAAAAGTGGATAGTAGCGATACATAGACGCAAAGCCTTCCTAAATTCCATAAATAGGACTGGATTTATTTTTGCCTGATGGCTGCTTTGAGACGGTAAGTTTTTGTTTTACAGGTATTTAGCTTGAGAGAAAAATGATGAAAATAATGGACTAGTTTCCGCGATACCGGTTTTGGAGATAGTGGAAATCTTCCAGCGAATAGTGGCGTCGGAAAAGGGCAGTATAGCCTAAAAGCAGGAGGAGGGCGAAAAGGCTTGCGATAAAAATAGGATCGAAAATAAGGGTGTAATAGGCCCAGTCCAATGCCCGCATGGATTTTTCGAGATTGAAAAAATAGGCGCAAGAAAGGAGTAGGTAGCAGAGATAGTTTTTTCGATAATAGCCATAGAAAAAAGAAAAGATCAATGCGGGATGAGAATAACGCTCATGCATTTGGGTGTTAAAGAAGAAGAAAACCAGACAGACCAACATGCCGCTGAGGAAGAATAATTCTTTGCTACGATCGTCTATTGCTTTGGAGTCGTACCAAAATCGGAGGCAGCGTAAAGCAACGGGGAATAAGGCGAGGGCACTTCCTAAGCAGAATAATAGCAGGCCCCAGGTTTTGTAAGAAAGCCCTTTGAATAATTCAGAATCAGGAACCATCACCGCATAAGATCCAAAAAAGTAAAACCAAATATTATAGGCAGAAATAGAACTGCGAGGATATAAATCTACGGAGCCTTCACTCAGGGTTTGGTACATCATCGCCATTTGTCCGGATTGGATAAAAGGCCATAATAAAAGGACTTGGACCAAAAGCGCGAGTGCAAAACCGATTAAAACCTTTTTCCATTGTCGACTCAAAGAAGGGATCAAGACTAATAAAACGAGTGGGGCAAAAATGATGGCTTGCAGCTTGGTATTGATGGCCAAAAGATAGCAGACGATACTTGGGATGGGCTGCTGGCGAATGGCAAAGATCACCGCGAGGAGAGAGCAGGTCGTAAAGATGGCATCAATCTGGCCCCAGATCATGGTGTTGTAGAGGTAGGCAAAATTAAACAAAAGGAGAAAGGGGAGGATTTGGTTGTTTTCCCTTTTTTTTACCAACAAGAAAATAGAAAAGGCACCGATGAAGTCAAATAAGAGGGCGAAGGATTTTTGTAAGTAAAGCCCTTTTTTTAGTTGGTCGATGCTTTCGAAAAAATGCTGGAAGAAATTGAGGCAATGCAAATAGAGTGGATGGTAATTGGTAGGAACATGCCCATCAATTTTAAAACTATAAATGCTTCCCAGATCGTATTGGAAGCAATACTGTGTCCAATGAAACCAATACCAACTATCGCTATGGCTTTGCTTGGGCAAAAGCAATACAAAAAGCAAAAATAAGAAGCCTACTAAAATCCAGTAGGACCAATCTCTGTTTTTTATTTTTTCCATCAACTGACTTCAATTTTGTACCGCTGGTGAATCATTGGATTAGTCCTTTGTTGTGGCTACCGTTTCTTCCTGATAAGCACTAAAGAATAGCCATCCTGCCAAGCAAAATAGAAAAGCACAAAGAGAAGAAAGCTGAACGCCTAAAGGATTTTCTACACTTTTTCCCAAAATCAATAAAGAAGGAAAAATAAGATTGGCTAAGGCGATTCCCATTTTCATCATAAAATTTCTGACCCCATAAAACATCCCGGCGAGTTGTTCGCCAGTATTGGTTTGGTGTTCGTACACAATATCGGCAATGATGGCATTGGGGACGATGCCAAAGGTCGCCAGGGGAAAGGCAGAAAGGATGGCCAATAAATAAAAGAATAGCATCTTAGGCAATGCAATCCAGGTCATCGCATAAGTCAATCCAAAGACTAAACTAAAAGCCCAAAAAGCCAGGATCATCAAACGTTTTTTGCCCCATTTTTTAACCAGGATATTGATGGGAACATAAAGTAAAAAACTACCTAAAAAGCCAATGGTCATAAACATACTCGCATAGGCTTTATCGAGATCCATCAAAATGGTGATGTAATAACTGACGCCCAATTGGATAAAGGTAAGTGCGAGCCAATATAGCAGATCGGAAGAGATGAAAAAACGAAAATTTCTATTAGAAAAAACAGAGGCGACCGAACTAAAAGCATCATAATCGGCTGGCTTTTGGAGCGCATATTTTTTTTCATTTAAAAAGAAAACCGGAAGGAGCATAAAGACAAAACCGATCACTGCAAAAATACCAATACTGGTTTGAAAGGCTTCGGTAGGAGATTGGCTTTGTTCAAAATAACCTTGCAAGGCATAGACCATATTTCCGAGTAAAAAACCCATGGCCCAGGCGACCGAAATCAAAGTACTGATGAGCATGCGATCTTCTGGATGATGGCCTAGTTCGCTGATGAGGGCGGTATATGGAACGGTGTAGAGGGTCATAAAAAGGAAAAAAGCAAAGACCGTAAAAAACAACCAATAGGTATTGGTGCTTTGGACATCGCTAATCGGATAGAAAATTAGAAAGGAAAAGACGGCGAAAGGAACCGCAGACCAAGCCATAAATTTTCGGCGTTTTCCAAAGTTGGAGACGGTTTTGTCTGACCAGTTGGCGATCAGCGGATCGGTGATGCCATCGAATATTCTGCCCCCAAAATTGATCAAACCCAAGATGGCAATAATACCAAAAAGAGCTCCTTGATAAATATAGCTGGGGAAGTTACTCGAAACATCGCTGGTTTCGGCAGGGAAGTAAAAATAGACCAAAAGGTTAGCCGCACCAAAACTAGTGAGTGACCAACCGAACTGACCAAGTGCGTAAATAATTTTTGCAGAAAGGGGAGGACGTTGTGGCATAAGAGAAATATTTGTACCACAAGCTAACAAAATCAAGAGGATAATCTCTCAGTCAGAGACTGAAAAATTATCCTCTTGGATTTAAACAGGGTTTTTTGAGGATTGAAAGCCAGTTTGTGCGACCAAATGGTTTCTTATTCTTGTTTTCAAAAGAAAGCTACCCACCGTTTTAATTAAGATTTTTTCTTGGATCCGCCGGGAATTCCAATATGCCTTTGTTGAAAAGGAATTTTATCTACTGATGGGTAGCACCTCTTGATTTTTGGATTGCACATTTTGGGGTTATATGTAAAAGTGTTTTTTGGGGTTGTGCAACCACTATTTGACTATAACTACCATACAAAGATGCGACAAAGGCAAGGATTATAACAGGTGATAAATACCCCAATTGAAAATCAGTAGGTACTACCTGAAAAAATAGGTGTTTTTACCTGTTTTGATATGTAGCTTTTTTGTTGAATAAAAATTGATAAGCCTATTGCTTATATTTGAATTCAATAAGCCTATCCATAGCTTCCTTCCCGAAATCTGTTCTAGATTAATTTTATTTCAATTTTATATATTTTTTAAACCTTTAAATACAAAACCCAATGAAATTTTTAAATGTACTAGGAGTACTTGCCTTAGTTGGTGGAATGCTGTTTTCGTCTTGTGGAGACCAAGCTGCTAATGCGGTAGATGCCGTCGATAAAACTGCCAGTGCGGTAGGAGATAAAGTGAAAGATGTAATTGCCAAACCAAAACCGAAGCCTGTCAATAATGTTCCACTCGGGGAGGCTCGGGCTTGGTCTAAGAAATGGACAGATGATATTACTTCTACGACGATGCCTTTGGTTCAGGGGTTCAGAATGCCTGCTGAAGATTTGAGAGAAGTCTTACATGAGGGAATTACTTATGCGCGTTTTTATCTAGGAAAAATAGATAGCACTGGTGAATATAAATTGGTAGTGGTTGGAGTAGATTCGAATGACAATGATCTGCTGGATTCTTTGGCTACTCCTCCTCAATTGGTCTATGATGTATCCTTTCCATGTCCTACCGCTTGTGGTTCATTCATTCCAGGAGACTAAGTAGGAAATGTCAAAGGAAGTGTGAATTTTTAAAATAAAAATAAGACCTAGCAATAAAAATGATAAAGGACGTAGCTATACTTTCTTACTAAATATTTATATTGCTCCAGTTTAGTAAAAGGGATTGTATGAATATAGATTACAATCCCTTTTTTAGAATAAACTCTATTTGGTAAAGATTTAGCAGAAAATTCAAAAACGATTGGAGTACAAAGTATTAGCCTTTTACATCACCAAAGTTATTGCAATACTAGGTGTGGCGAGCATTGCCTATTTTCGAAAAAAATTGCCCAAACCTTTTATTTGGTTAGCTCTTTATTTGGTCAATCATTTGGTGATTGATCTCATTGCCAGAAATCTTGGGAAAATAGGAGTCAATAATCTTCCATTAATCCATATTTACGCCTATTTTGAATTTATCTTTTTATCTTTTTTTTATAGAAATTTAATCAAAAAACCAAATTTCCAATCTCGCTTTTTCGATGCCCTGATCCTTATCGGTTTTCTTCTGATGCTTGGCAATTCTTTTTTCGTACAATCATTTTTTGAGTATAATAGCTATGCTAAAACTTTTAGTAATCTGAGTATCATTCTCTATGCACTTATTTTTATTTACAATTTGTTTGTAGATACTATAGCCCAACCTTTCCGCAAAGCCTTTTCCACCATTAATTTCGGCATCCTGATTTACTTTATGGGGACACTAGTGGTCTATTTGTTGAGTAATTACATCTTTATAAATAATGCAGAAATACTAAATGATATTTGGCAGATAACCATTTATCTCAATGCTTTTCTGATGTCGATGATCCTGTTTGGCATTATTCAGGCGCTAAGATCGAACAGCTAAAAGGAGGAGAACTAAAATCTGGCCCTCCACCGTTTGTCCCTATTTTCAATCCATTTCTCGAAAAGTTTACCTAAAATTCGTCTAACAGAGCGTTTTTGTCTTTCCTTCCACAAGTTTGTTGTATTTTTATATTTAAAATAACATAGATTCTTTTCGCCGGGAATCGC
>CALLVY010000480.1 GCA_938015925.1 uncultured Saprospiraceae bacterium | reverse complement strand
TGGCGTCAGAAATTTGATCAGCAACTTTATCAGGATGTCCTTCAGATACAGATTCGGATGTGAATAAATACGGCATTTGTTTGCAGTTTTTTTTATTTTAATAGTAGGATTATTTATAATATCGAAAAGCTTGATTAGTAGAGCTTTCCAGAATTTCGCACAAAGTTAGGCTTTCTTAGGGATATAATAAATGTTTTCTCAAAAAAGAAGTGGTATTGGAGGCACTTAAGGCATCCGTAAAACTTGTTTTTCCATTCTTTTCGTTTTATCGATTTACTTAATGGTGCAGGTCATCATTTGCACGGGCTTTTTTTCAGGATGCTCTTGCAAAATAAAACCTTCGAGCTGATCGCCAATTTGTACGGGCCCTACTCCCGCAGGAGTTCCTGTGTACAACAAATCTCCCTGATGCAATTTAAAATAACGGGAAACTTCTGCAATCAGGCGATCAAAAGAAAAAAGCAAATCTTTCGTATGACCTCTTTGTACTTCTTCTCCATTTTTGGTGAGAAAAAATTCAACACCTTCGGGGCCGATTACATTGGCTTTAGGAATGAATTCGCTAATGCCTGCCGAGCCATCAAATCCCTTGGCCTTTTCCCAGGGATGTCCCTTTTCTTTTAATTTACTTTGTAGGTCACGTGCTGTAAAATCTATTCCAAAAGCAATCTGAGAATAGTATTTTGAAGCAAATTCTTCTTCTACATGCCGACCATTGCGATCAATTTTTAAAACAATCTCCGCCTCGTAATGCAAATCTTTGGTAAACTCCGGGTAGTAGAGTGGTTTATTGTTTACGAGTAATGCGGAAGAGGGTTTCATAAAAATCAAAGGCTCTTTAGGAATTGGGTTGTTTAATTCCTTGGCGTGATCTGCGTAATTTCTTCCAATGCAAATGATTTTCATAAGATAAGCTGGTTTTTAAAAGAGAGGAATGCTTGCTAAACAAAGAAATTTCAAACAAGCATCCCTCTGGTAAAAGACTTAGGAGTGTTCAGAAAAAAATAAAAAAGGAAATATTCAATTTTGAGTGACCAATATCGAATATTGATTGGGGCGGTCAATGCAATGGTTTAGTTTAATTAATCATTGGTGAACCAATACTTCTACACGAATTCGCGATTTTTCGTCAAAAATCATTATTTAACATTGGAGATTCGATATTCAATATTAATATCCAGAACGAAACTTCCACCATTTTCTTTTTCTGAACAGCCCTAATTCGAGATCCGATATTCAGATTCAGGTTCAGAATTAAACTTCTGCTTTTTTCTTTTTCTAAACAGCTCTAATTCCCTATTAGCATTTAAGCTTATTTCCAAATTCCCCTCACCCCCATTGCTCGGACTTGTAGATTAGAAGCACCACCTTTAGAAAAGACTTTAACCTTATCATAGGGCTGAGTTGGGTAAACTAAATTAGACAAAGCCAAATTGTTCCGCTCTGTAAAAACCTCCATAGAAGAGACATCTGCGAAAACAAAAAGTCGGGTACTCTTAGCGCGAGCATTGCCAGTACTGATCGAATTTTTTCCTGCAAAGCCCTTGGCAAAATCTACCTGACCAGAAGCTTGCCGATCAATAGCATAGGTGCCATTCGAAAAATCATAATCAATCACGACTTTTTCTCCTTTTGCATTGGAGTATTCAATGCCAACGACTGGCCTTTTGCCATCATTGGGAGTAAAGTCTAATAAAATTACACTTGCTTTGGGATTAAAGCTGAATTCACCGCTGATGTCTTTATCTCCTTTGAGGTTCATTGGAACCAGGGTTTTGGCCTCATAATTTAAGGAGCGTATTTCTTTACTCACCTGAATATCAAGTCGCGAATAATCCTTTTCTTTGATCAAGCGCAAGGTTCGAGGCAAAGCGAGCATACCTCGCCAATCTTTGGTGGGTGTTTTCGCGGCATACATAGAATTGCTCATCCAGGCGGAAACAATTCTTCGACTGTCTCCGATTTTTGCGCCAGACCAAGATTGGGCTCCAGAATAATCCAATCCAAAATCCAACCACATCACCATTTCTTTTGGATTGCTATTGGTAAATGTTTTTCCATCGAATTCGCCAAAGAAATATTGAGTAGCTGATCCTCGAACGTCTTTACCCTTTTCAATATTAGAGAGCAATACCCATTTTCCTCCTTTATTGGCCACTCCTTCATAGGGCAGGTAAAACAAATCTGCTTTGCCCCAAATGCCATCTCCTGCATGACTTCCTTGGTCTGCTCCAAATTCAGAAGCAAAAGCCCAAGTTTTCAAATCGCTGGAAGTATATATTTTAACTCGATCTTCGGCCGATAAAAGCATTACCCAGTTTTTACTTGGTGCATACCAAAGAATCTTAGGATCTTTTAATCCTCCTTCTGAAAAAACAGGATTTTGCTGGTATTTCGTCCAGGTACGACCATTATCGGTGCTATAGGCCATTCCTTGACTTTGGGAATCTTTTTGTCCCGCGGCAGCGGCTGATTTATTGTAATAGGTATAATAGGCAATCATTGCCGACTTATCTCCATCTGCAAAGCCACTCGTATTATTATAATCCATGACGACACTTCCCGAACGGATTTCTCCGAGTTCATCAGGCGCCAAAGCAACTGGCAAATGTTCCCAGTGGGTCAGATTCTTACTGACCGCATGCCCCCAATGACGAAGATCAGATCCATCTGCCTTGGGAGAAAATTGGTAAAAAATATGGTATTCTTCATCGTGGTAGAGTAATCCGGTAGGCGTATCCATTAATCCAGTACTCGGCCTAAAATGATAAAGTGGATGAGTATCAATCACATTTGAAACTTCTGAACCGACTTGGAGTCCATTATTTCCTCCTTGATTATCTCCTCCTCGATTACAAGAATAAAGCATACATAAGATTAGCAGGCAGGTAAAAATCCAATTTTTCATTTCGATTTTCTATTTTATTTAAAGGTAGAAACAGGTAAAATAATGGCGCAGTTCAACAAAGGAAACCATGCCCCTAAGCCTGTCAGATCGCAAAACTCTATTTTTTTAGGACTATCTCTTTATTTTCGACCAATTATTTTCGCATTTTTTGACTCCTATTATAAGGTGTTTTGACGAATTCCATGCCAGTAAAATGGAACAGAAAGGACCTTAAAGACCATCCAATGTGGTTTAAAGTCCTTAACATTTCTAACTATTTCAGGAAAAAGAGTCCAAAAGGTCAAATCCTCCTTTAATATGTCAAAACTCCGACATAGGGAGATAATATTTTTTAAATAAAGGCCGCGAAAAATTACTTTTGAACGATTATTGTAGTGTATATTTACATTACACTTCTTATTTATTCAGAGCAACTAATCTAAACAAAAGTATCTTTTTGGGTAATTTTTCTAGCAATTTTATCCCTCGGGTTTGAAGAAATTATATTTTTTCAACTAGTGTTTTATTACCGTAAGTAATGACATTACAGAACTTCGTAATATTATTCCTATCTGGTTTGTAAAATAATCCAAAAAAAACCCTACTTTTGGTCGTTAGCTATTTACGCTGTTTACATTCAAATTTATAATCAAAATTATCATTATGAAAAGGATTTTTACGTTAGGTTTTTTACTAATGGTATTCAGTCTATTGAATACTACGAGCATTTTTGCTCAACCAGCCAATGACGAGCCCTGTAATGCAACGCTCCTCGAGCTTGACCCAATGGCTCCAACTATTAGCAGTAATGCTGGTGCAACAACATCTCCTGAAGAAAGAGCAATTGTCCCTCCTACTGGGTCATTTGATGATTTCGGAAACTGTGTTGGAGGTTGGTGTGATGTTACTGGTGATGATGGTGGTGCTGGTGTTGACCATAGTGTATGGTTCAAGTTTGTGGCTCCTACCGCAAGAGCTGTTTTTATTGACATTTGTGGTTCTACTTTCGATAGTCAATTAGCACTTTACCAAGTTGGAGATTGTGCCGATTATGGAACTTACACTTACATCTACTCTTCAGATGACCAAAATGCTTGTGGAAACTTCCCAGATGCAAATGGTGATGGCAATCCTGAGGAAGGGTTATCTTCTACTATTCGTATCGAGTGCTTGAATGCAGGAGAAGAATACTACATCATGGTGGATGCTTGGCAGAATACTACCTTAGATGGATTTATCGAAGGTAATGTAGTTATTGAGATTTCTACTCAAGATGAGATCAATGCGGGTGGTGTTACTACTGGTCCTGCAACTATCGCTTCTCCAACTTGCCCAGGTGAGGCTGGTGGTTCAATCGATATTGAATTGATCAATGGTATTGCTCCAATCACTTACATGTGGAGTAATGATAGTACTACTCAAGACATCAACGGTCTTCTTGCTGGTGACTATTCTGTAACTATTACTGATTTTTGTGGAAGCACCAATTCTTTCGATTACACAGTAGTAGATCCTGCTATGCCTGCTCCTCTTTCTTTAGGTATGCCTGGAAATACTTTTGTTAACGCTTTCACTTGTCTTCGTCAAGGTTCAATTTCACTACCTCTTGTTTCTGGTACTGCTCCATTTTCTTACGAATGGAATGATGGCAATACTAGCGCTTACAGAGATAGCTTACCTGATGGTGTTTACTCTGTAACTATCACTGATGGTTGTATATCGGGTGGTGCTACTTTGGTACAAGAATTTACTGTTGAAACTGGAGGTCCAGATGACGATCCAACTGCAGGTGACGATTTGACAACTAACGAAGATTGTGCTCCTCTTACTATTGGATTTGACAATCAATTTGGTTCTGATGTTGCTTTCAAAGTAACGGATAATCCAGATCAAACTGCAGGTGGTAACATTCACTGCCGATTTAATGCAGATGGTAGTATGTCTCAAAGTAGACACTGGCGTTCTTTTGACCTATCAAACTACAGCATCCCTAATGGTTCTACTTTAGCAGGTGTTGAGGTATTTGTAGGTTGTACGGCTAACACTCTTGCCAATGGTTCGGATGTTGCTTATGAGCCAGGTTTACCTGTTCGTTTTTACATTGGTTACACCAATACTACTGACCTATCTGATCCAAACCTTCAGTTGGTTGGAGTTGATTCTATCGATGTTTTCATTCCTACTACTGATGGAATTGAATCTTACTTTGTACCGTTCCCTAGTGCTGATGATATCGGTGGTACGGATTTAATTGCTGTTTCTGTTGAAACATTTGGTGTATTCGGTATCGGTCACTTCTTTAATCTTGGTGCTAACGAATCTGCTGTTGATAATGGTGCAGTAACTTACCTTTCTGGTTGTGGTCTTCCTGGTATCTTACCAATGGAAGATATTAACGCTGCTTTCATCGATGAGACTATCATGAACTTGGTTTGGACTGAAGAAGGAGAGTACACTTACTCTTGGGTTGGTGATGTTGATGATGCAACAGCTGCTACTCCAATGACTACTGCAACTACTGCTGGAACTTATGCTGTTACAATTACTGATCCTTGTGGTACAGAATTCACAGATGAAGTAGCTGTTGACTGTTGGACTGTAAGTACAGAAGAGCTTGTTGAAGCTTCTTTCACTATCAGCCCTAATCCAAGTGCTGGTATTTTCCAATTGGTAAACGAAGGAGCAAGCAGAGAAATGCTAGTTCAAGTTTTTGACCTACGTGGACAATTGATTCACAATGAATTGATGAACATCGGAAATGGTTCTACAGAATCTTTAGACTTGTCTGACTTGGCTAAAGGTATCTACATGGCTAAATTGTCTAACGACAATTCAGTTGAATCTCACCGTTTGGTCATTCAATAATTGATAGATATTGAAATCTAAAACTTTGTTTTAGATGGATCTAAAAAAAAGCCTCCAGCTTAAATTAAGCTGGAGGTTTTTTTATGTCTTTTTTTCTAAGCAAAAAAACTTCACAATTAGCTAACAAAACTATTCTTCTACTTGTATTATTAATTAAAATGCCTAACTTAGTATTCACTTAGAATTACAACTATAATTTAAGTACCCCGTTCTACAATTAATCTTTCTACCTCCTAGTCCTTTCTCAACTCACTAGACTAGAAATTCTAAATTGAAGCCTTACTAATCTATCCAATTTCCATCACTTGATTCCTCAAGTGCAAGTCTAATCTATTGTTTAAAAATTACCTGAGTTTACCTCAAGTAAAAGGAATCATCTATACCTCTAAGTATAGGTTGGTGCCGTATTCATCTAACAGATCTCAATTACCACTTTAAACAAGTTTTTATGAACAAAAAAATTACATTCAGCTATCTCTTTCTTGTATTTAGTTTATTAAATACTCCCCTTTTGTTTGCACAGCCCAGCAATGATAATCCCTGTGATGCCATTACCCTCAACTTCGGTGTTGGTCCATTGACCATCAATAACCAGGGTGCTACTTCTCCTCCCGAAGAAGAGGCTATTGTTCCACCAACAGCAAGTTATGACGCCTTTGGAAATTGCGTTGGCGGTTGGTGTGACTTTACGGGTATAGGAGGTGGTGCAGGAATCGACCACAGTGTTTGGTTTAAGTTTACCGCTCCTTTCGACATTGGAATATTTGTCGACCTTTGCAGTTCTACGTTTGACAGTCAACTGGCTTTATATCAGGTCGGCGATTGTGCAGATTACGAAACCTTTAATTATATCTATGCCACAGACGACCAAGTTGGTTGTGGCAACTTTCCAGATGCAAATGGAGATGGACAAGCAGAAATAAACTTGGCTTCCTCCTTGTTGATCGAATGCTTAAACGGAGGAGAAGAATATTACCTCTTGGTAGATGCCTGGCAAACCCCATCCTTAGAAGGTTTTATTGAGGGAGATATAGTCATCAGTATTGATGAACAACATATAGATCAAACGGGGCCTACGGCAATGGCCGAAGTCATTTCTCCGAACTGCCCAGGAGATGCCAACGGTTCAGTTGATGTTACTATGCTCGGTGGCATTCCTCCTATTACTTACCTATGGAGCAATGCCAGTACCACCCAAGACATCACAGGGCTTGTTGCGGGTACTTATAATTTAACGATTACAGACTTTTGCGGAAGCACCAAAGAGTACGAATATGTATTAGAGGATTCCATTCCCATTCCTATTTCTTTAGGGATGTTTGACAATACCTTTACGAATTCCCTTACCTGTACTCGGCAAGGTTCGATTTCCTTACCTGTTGTTTCGGGTACGCCTCCATTTACCTACGAATGGAATGATGGGGCTACCAGTGCCTACAGAGATAATTTAGCCGATGGCGTTTACACCGTAACCATCTCCGATGCTTGCGCCCAAGGGGGCGCTACTTTGGTACAAGAATTTACAGTCGAAACAATGGTTTCCAACAATATTCCAACTGCGGGGCCAGATGTAATTGCAGACGTCACTTCAAATAATACTTGTGCGCCCATCCAAATCGGATTCGACAATGATTCTGGTTTAGAAGAGTCTACCTTTAAAGTTACCGACAATAAAGATCAAATTCCCGCAGGTAACATTCATTGTCGCTTTTTGGATCCTCCTTTTGTAGGAATGATTTCTCAAAGTAGACATTGGCGTTCCTTTGATTTGACAAACTATAAAATTCCAAATGGTTCTACTCTGGCTGGTGTTGAAGTATTCGTCAGGTGTATTGCCAATAGCCTTTCCGATAGCACAAATACGGCTTCCTATCAACCAGGATTACCAGTTCGTTTTTTTATTGGTAAAACCAACACCCTTGCTCTTGATGCTGCCAACCTTGACCTAACCGGAATCGACACGGTTGATGTTTTTATCCCTTCTACAGGCATCTTTAATTACGTATCTTATTTTGTTCCTTTTCCAAAGGCAAATAATATCAATGGAAATGATCAAATTGTGATTTCGGTGGAAACCTTTGGGCAGGAAGAGTTTGGTCATTTCTTCTCCCTTGGTGCCAACGAATCTGTAGTAGACAATGCGGCCACTACTTATCTTTCTGGTTGTGAGCTACCGGGCATTGTAAAATTGGAAGATATCGATCCTGCTTTTGCCGACGAGACCATTGTTAACTTAATATGGAATGGAGATGGAGACTACACCTACGAATGGAATGGCGACGTTGATGATGCAACAGCTGCTACTCCAATGGCTCTTGGAACTTCTGGAGGAATATATACGGTAACGATTACAGATCCTTGTGGAGAAGAATTTACGGATGAAGTAATTGTGGATTGTTTTATTGAAAGTACAGAAGAACTGGCAGCAACTTATTTTACAATCAGCCCAAACCCAAGTACTGGTGTATTTCAATTGACTAAGGACGGAGGGAGTAGAGAACTGTTGGTTCAGATTTTTGACTTACATGGAAAATTGGTTCACAAGGAATTGATGAACAGCGGAAGTGGTGCTCCAGAATCTTTAGATTTGTCAGACTTGGCCAAAGGTATTTATCTGGCTAAATTATCTGAAGACAATGTGGTGGAAGCTCACCGTTTGATCATTCATTAATGGAGATCTATTAAAACCTAAAACGATGTTTTTGATGGAATTAAAAAAACTTCCAGCTTAATTTAATAGACTTTATTCTAAAATAGTTTTATGAGATGAAAATACAGGATTTTTTTTCCAACCAAGGAACGCCCGGAACCTAATAGCCGTAGCTATTAAGGTGAGGACGTGACGCAGGGTGGGAGAAAAAGACAATTTTTCAGCCAT
>CALLVY010000479.1 GCA_938015925.1 uncultured Saprospiraceae bacterium | reverse complement strand
CCGTTAAAAACTTTTCCAACTGATTAATAATCTTAGCCAAACTTCCGGAGGAAGATTATGGCTTTTTGTTATTGCCTTAAGCAAACACCATGAACAAAGAAAGAACTTATCGTTTTCTTCTGATTTCGCTATTTGTACTAACCCTGTTTGGGGTTAAGGCCGATTCTGTTGCGAACAGCTTTGCCCTGCCTTTGGCAGGACCGATACCGGGCTTGGAAGATACCTCGTATTTTGAGTTAGCAGATTGCCAGGATCGCATTGATCTCTGTGCAGCTATTCCTACCTCTCAGCTATTAGATTATCAAATTACAGACAATGGCAATTTCTATGCCTCTGGTATTCAGGGCTGTGATTTTGATACTTTTCACATGTACCAATATTTTTTATTACCCGGTAGTGGTAGTACTGGACCTTATGTCTTACAGTCTTGGCAAGTAGGCGTTCCTTCTTTTTCTGGAACCTTCAATACCATGAGTGACCTAGTAGACTCTATGAATATTTGGGACCCCGCTGGAAATTGGGTTCTCGATCCCATCAATTTTTTAATAAGCGGAGGAGACCCCGGTACCGTGTATTCCGATTTACAAATTTGGCATTCTTCCAATCCCATTGCCACCATGCTCCAACGACTCGATCAACCAGTCGCTCAAGGAGCTCAACTCAATTTCGGCTACGGCAGCCATCAATTGATTTTTAAAAACACCAACACTGGACTATCTGATACCACACAGCTTTATATTTCCTGTACAGAACCTTCCAATATCGCAATCAACGTTTTCCTCAATGAATCCGATACTTTTTGTCTGGATTTCAGTGAGCTCCTTTTTCCCATGGTTTCTGTAAGTAATAGCTGTCCAGGTGCGGGGAATGGAATTTTTGATTATACCAATATCAATGCTGATTCTTGTGTGGTCATTACCGGTATAGGAATAGGAAGCGCTACCGCCTGTATGGTGGCTTGCGATGAAGCAGGTGTTTGTGATACCACTTATCTTGATATTACCACTTCTATCAATTATCAAACGGGTTCTCGGATTATTTACGATACCCTGACCGAAGGAGACAAGGTGAGGTATTGTCCTGATCTCTCCGTATTTGGTGGCTCAGAACTGGAATCCATTGATAATTTCTGTGTAAATTCCTCTGGAACTCTATTACAATCTTTCATTGATGCGACGGCCTATTGTGTAGATGCAAGTGCAATAAGCAGTAGCGGAGAGGAAGAAATCTGTATTCAAATCTGTGATACCGCTTCCGTTTGCGATACTACTTATTACCGGATTTTTGTCAAATCACCTGGTATTATAAGCGTACAGGACACCATTTTGCTAAATCAGCAAGTTACTTTTTGTGATCTGAATATAGCCAATCTCCAAACGGCTCCATTCTCTATCATCAATGCCTGTCCGAATGTCGGTAATGAAAATGTAATATTTACAATTGATACCTCGGGATTTTGTCTCACCTATGAAGGAGATGCAGCAGGAACTAGTAATGCTTGTATTTATATCCAGGATAGTTTGGGAAATGTGGATACCACTCTTTTTGAAATACTGGTGATCCTACCTACTCCAGAAACCCAAGAAATAAACATGACGGTTGGAGATTCCATGATTATCTGTGTGGCTGGACTTGAATTGATTGGACGATTGGAAACAGTCACAAATATATGCCCAGGAGTGGGACACGTCGACTTTTTTATGGATGAAACAGCACTTTGCTTAGAGCTTGATGCCCTGTCTGCTGGCTACGATTCAGCCTGCTTTGTTTTCTGTGATGAGTTCAAGCTTTGCGATACGATTTTTTGGAAAGTAGAGGTAGCAGAGCAAGAATTTGAAAAGCCAACAGGGACAGATGATTACAATAGTCTGTTACTTGGAACCACCATTGATATTGACCTTTGTGGGAATGATATTTTACCTACAGGAGATTGGACGCGCTTGGAACTTTTGGACGCAAGTCAGGGAGGAAGCTCGGCAAAATATGGAATAGCGAGCCTAGATCAAGCCGATTGTACTTTAAATTATGTTTCTACTGGAACCATTTGTGAAGTCACTGAGGAGTTGACTTATTTGCTTTGCAATGGTACCGCTTGTGATACGGGTAAGGTCTTTATCGAAGTGCTTTGCGAAGAAGTACCCCTTCAGTTTTTTGATGGTTTTTCTCCCAATGGCGATCAGGTCAATGATGTCTTTAAAATCGGTGGGATAGAAGAATTTCCTAATAATAGATTGCTTATTTATAATCGTTGGGGCTTGCAATTATTGGAAGTCCGCAATTATCAAAATGATTGGGCCGGAACCTGGAACAATCAGGATTTGCCCGATGGCATCTATTTTTACCAATTCGACAATGGAGAAGGCCAGCAATATACAGGAACACTTGTATTGAATCGATAGCCTTCTGATGGGGAAACGCCGAAGGGCAAAATTATATTAAGAAGTAAAAGAATACTTTAAAATACCCTGTGACACTAGTCAAATTTCATATTGGAATAAATTATTTATTTTCAATATGTTCTGGGTAAGTTATTGAAAAGCAAATAGTTAGGTAAAGTTTAGGATTCTTTTAAGATTTGATAATAAAACTTAGCATCATTTTTGAAAACTTATATTCTGAAATTACACATTAATGAGAATTCTCAGTCAAAATCATAGATAGACGGAGAAATCGTATCGTTGTTAAAACAACAAACATGAGAAAAATTACACTTTTAGTCGCTTTTACCTTTTGTATTTTCACAATGGCTTTTAGCCAGCAAGATCCAATGTTTACTAAGTATATGTTCAATAGCTTAGTTTATAATCCTGGTTATGCTGGATCTAAAGATCATATGTCTATTGGCGTTTTGCACCGTACACAGTGGTGGGGAATCGATGGTGCGCCAACGACTCAATCATTTACCATTCACACTCCTTTGAAGAACGAAAGAGTAGGAGTAGGGCTTAGTGCTGTAAATGATGTGATTGGACCAACGCACACCATGCAAGCCAATCTTTCTTACGCTTACCGAATCCCAATGGGAAAAGCTCGTTTGGCAATTGGTTTGCAAGGTGGAGTCACCAATTGGCGAGCAGATTGGAATAAACTAGAATTATTTCAAGTCACCGATGAGGCTTTTGGAGAAGATATGCCCAACTACTGGTTACCTAACTTTGGTGCAGGGGTTTATTTCTCTACCAAAAAATTCTATGCAGGTTTTGCCAGTCCACAGTTGATCGAATACGATCTACGTCAAAATGTAGATGTCGCGCAAAGATGGTCTAAAAAATACCGTCATTATTTCTTCTCTATGGGAACTGCAATTCCACTGAAAGGAGAAATGTTGATCTTCAAACCTTCGATCTTAATCAAGAACGTTGGTATGTTTAGCAGCTTCAATAAAGACCAATATTTCGAAGCGCTTGGTGCTCCAACTGAATTTGATATTGACTTGTCCTTTATGTTTTATCAAGCTTTGTGGGTAGGAGCATCTTATCGTTCCGCGATCGAAGCATTTACGGATAAAAGTTCTGGTGATTCTGTTGACTTCTGGGCTTCTTATTACCTATCCAATGGATTGCGTATCGGAGCGGCCTTTGATTACACCTTAACCGAATTGCAAGATTTTGCGAAAGGTTCTTTCGAAGTCATGTTGGGTTACGAATTCAACTACAAGACAAAACGTGCCGTTACTCCTCGTTATTTCTAAGAAATAGACGAGTAAAAGCAGGTTTAATAAAAGCAAACACACACTTATTTGTCCTACTCATTATACCAAAAGGGTAAAGCCCATTGTGCTTCCATCCTTTGAAGAAGCAAAAGACAATTTTGATTTAATTTAACAAACGCGATTCTTTTTAAAAACACTAGAACATGAGTACTAAGAGAATGATTTTGACCTTGGCGGTCTTCACTTTTGCGATGAGCAGCGCTTTTGCTCAACTCTCCAACTCTAAGCGAGCAAAACAGTTGATGGAAGATCTGAACTACAGTGATGCCATTACTATTTACAATCAGATTTTGGAGAAAAAAGATGACCCGGAGGCAAAGATCAATATAGCTGAGTGTTATCGTAAAGTCAATGATTCTGAAAATGCAGAATATTGGTACAGTCAGGTCGTTCGTATTCCTGGAGCTGCACCTCTTTACACTTTATTTTACGGGCAGGCCTTACAGAAAAATGGCAAATGCGAATTGGCCAGAGAATGGTTTCAGAAATATGTGGAAGCAGTTCCTGAAGACCAACGTGGCCAGTATCTCGTAAAAGCTTGTGATTACGAGGAAGAATTGATGACCAAAAACGCTGGAATTTACGAGGTAAAAACCCTCGATTTCAATACTAAATTAGATGATTTTGGACCTACCTATTTTGAAGATGGAATCATCTTCGCTTCTGAGCGCGGACAAAATGCCATGGTCAAAAGAACACATGCCTGGACGGGTAATCCTTTTACCGAATTATTCTTTATTACCGCAGAAGAAGAAAAAGGAGAGGAGTGTGGAAACTATACTTATGGTACTCCAGAAAAATTCTCTGATGATATTAATTCAAAATACCACGATGCGGCAGTAACGGTTTCTGGCAATGGTTCTGAAATCCTTTTTACCCGAAATAATTATTCAGAAGGTAAGGTTGGAAAATCAGATGATGGAACCATCAAATTGAAAATCTACACCGCTACCAATGAAGGCAAAAAGAAATGGGGAGACCTTGCAGGATTGCCTTTCAATAGTGATGAATATTCTGTTGCTCACCCAACATTAAGTCTCGACGGAAATCGCTTGTACTTCTCTTCTGACATGCCTGGTGGTTTTGGTGGAATGGATTTGTACTACTCTGATAAAGAAAGCGGAAATTGGGGCCCACCTATGAATATGGGACCAGAGATCAATACGGAAGGAAATGAAGTATTTCCTTATTTTCACCAAAGTGGTCGCTTGTATTTCTCTTCTGACGGACACGTTGGCTTGGGAGGATTAGACATCTATTTCATGGATGATAAAGGCGAAGGTGCTTGGGGACCAATCGATAATATCGGTTATCCAGTAAATACCAGTTCTGATGATTTTGGAATCATCTTCAATGAAGAAGGAACTTGTGGACACTTTTCTTCTGACCGAGAAGGTGGTGCAGGTAGAGATGATATTTACAGCTTACGCAAAACAGCTTCTCCTTTAGAAGTATATGTTTTTGATGAAGAAACGAAGGAGCCAATCGAAGGCGCTACTGTAGTGGAAGATTGCTTTGGCAATATTCTAAAAACAGGAGCTGACGGTAAAGCGACCATGGATATGAAAATGAATCTTTGTTGTGTATTCTCTGCGAATGCAGAAGGTTACTTAGACAATGAAAAAGAAGGTTGTACTAAAGGAATTCCTGTGGGAGAAAAAGTATTTGTAGAAATCCCAATGTCTAGAGAGGTTATGTTTACCATCGAAGGTATTGTGTTTGATCAAGTAACTGGATTGCCATTGGAAGGAGCTTTAGTTACTTTGACCAACGATTGTGAAGGCGAAGAGCAGACTTTAGTAACAGACGCTTCGGGTAACTATTCTTTCGAATTGGCAGAAGAGTGCTGCTATACCGTAAAAGGTACCAAAGACTCTTACCTGGCAGATAAAGCCACGGATCAATGTACTCGTGGACAAGAAGAATCTGTAACGCTACAGGCAAACTTAAATCTACAACCTACTCGAGTGGGAGATGTCGTTCAAACCGATGTTGTACCAACAGCTCCAGTATATAATGTAGACAAAGGAATTTACGAAGATCCGACTACTGGAGATCCTGCTGAGGGAGATTATAATGGTATTGCTTATAAAGGTGGGGAGCCAGAAAATGAAGGAGAAGTTTTGGAGCCAGGAATTAATAATAATGGAGACGGTTTGTATACTTTTATCCTACATGTTTATTATGATTTTGATCAATCTTATGTGCGAGCAGATGATGAGCCGGAATTGAATAAACTATATGACATCATGGTGGACAATGCAGACTATGTTGTTGAAGTTGGATCGCATACGGATTCTCGTGGCTCTTACAACTATAATGATTTGCTTTCGCAAAGACGTGCCGATGCAGTAGTGCGTTGGTTGACTAAAAAAGGCATCGACAGAAACCGATTGATTCCAATGGGTTATGGAGAAAGCCAGAATGTGAATGATTGTAAAAACAGTATTCCATGTAGCGAACAAGAGCACCAGCTCAACCGTCGTACCGAATTCAAAATAGTTGGAACGGTAGGAGAGACTATCGAAGTTTCTCAACCACAGGCTAATCCAAGATTGGATCGTTGTGAAGGTTGTCCGTTCTAGGTTTTAGTTTAAAAAATGAAATTAAAAAGCCCTGAAGAATTTTCTTCAGGGCTTTTTAATTTTTAGGGAATGGTGTTTTTGAATTGGTGAAGCGTTCTATCTTTCCAATATTATTTTTTTCAAAAAGCTTTGGAGAGAGGAATCACTATTTACCTGCAGCCAATAAGCCCCACTAGGAAAATCAGCCCACTGAATGACTCGGCTTGTTTTTCCAGATTGCATGGTTTTTCCTTGTGCATTAAAAATTCGATAGTGAAAATTTTCTATTCCCTCTGCTTCTAAAAATAAAATCCCGTCACTCGGGTTTGGATAAATTTTTAGATCTGATTTTGCTAAGTCCGTAAGACTCGTCATTACAATTTCTCCATCACAATTTTCATCAATGTCATTGTCTGGAATTTCTTCTGCATCAGGATTGATTGCTGGATTGGTGTCGTCACAGTCCAAGTCATTGGCAACAAAGCCCGGAGGTGCTTCACAAGCTAAAGTATCGATTGCTCCATTTCCAAAATCATCCATATCCGCATCTAAGAAAAAGTTGGTCAAGGCCGGGTTATTTTCTATTTGGATCGCCGCGGCAATTCCCAAACTGGTATTAAAATAAGTGCCACTTCCAGTATGTTCCAATCGGATCGCTTTGACTTGATATTCGTAAGTGTTATTGGGAGCGATGCAAGGGTCAATAAAATTAGTAGTAGAATAAAATTCTTCTAGCAATTCCCATTCCTCATCATTCGTCTTTCGATAAACAAAATATCCCTCATCTGCTTCAAGACTTGCAGTCCAATTTAAAACCACATCACCATCGATCAATTGGGCATCCAATGCACTAGCAGGTTTTAGCGCATGCAATCGTAAAGTTGGATCTCCCAGCAAAGCCATATGCGTAGAACGAGCACTAAAGCCTTGATTGAATACTGATCCACTGGCGTTCTGTGATTGTCTGGCAGAGAATCCAATATGCTTTCCCAATGACATGGTGTACAAATGCCAAACCGGCCGACCGGCCCAGGCATTGGTGAGCACATCCCCGCTGCCCAAAGAAGCTCTGAGAAAATTATTCTGACTGTCCCAATCTCCAAAATAACTTCCAAAGTTCATCGTAAAAACAGTTTGGATATCTTTAGCCACCCAGAGATTATTAGTACTTCCAATTCCTGAAGCACTGGTATAAGAACCACCACCACAGGCATAAGAACAAAGGTATTTCTCTTCCTTTAAAACCACATCGTAATTGCCAACAGAAACACTGTCTGCGCCAAACATCGTAGTAAAACTCCTCCACCCACTTTGTCCAAATCCTTCTGCGAAGTTGCCAAAATTATTTTCTATAATTGCCCTTCTTGGATAGTCTTTGTTGCCGATTCGGAAATCATGATTTTTATTGAGGTACTTACGGGTCAATTCTATTTCATCCTCCGGGAAGGCTGGGAGATTATGAAAATCCACTCGGCCGACTTCTAATTCTATTGCTCCTGGGATACCCGTTTGATCGTATTTGCCATCGCCAGGAATATTTTTATTGGCTGCTCGAGAGGGGGTGGTATTATCGACTTGTACATCTGTCCAGTTCCCATCCATATCGCCATAGTAGGTATCGGCTGCCCAGGCACCCTGATGATTGGTATGTCCATCGTGGGCATTATTGCCAGAATAAGGAACCGCAATTCTACCTAAAAGAAAAAGGCTTTGAGAAAGCAGATAATCCTCTTGATACCAATTGGTAATCAATTGCTTGACCGCTACATCGTTCAGTGTTCTGGCGATATGAAGAGTATCTACGACCCATCCATCCATTTCTAAATCATTGGTCAGTCGATTGATTTCCATCAGTAAAGGAAGGGTAAGGGTATCATCAATGGCAAGGAGGCATCTGCCTCTTTCATGGGTAGCGGGGACAGAAAGTCCTAAAGAAAGAATACCGACTCCATTGGGAGCCGCAGCGGATTTGGCAATATGGTAGCCATAGGTTTCGCCTGGAGTCAGTTCGCCGATAGCATATTTATTGAGGGTGCCATCGATCGTTTCTAGGGCGGTCAAGCTGTTGTTTTCTTGGTCTAACTCGCTAATGGTATATTGCGTAGCAAGGTCATCCATGATCCATTTTAAGGTGGCCTGATTAGTGGCCGTGTCATATTCTAACCAAGCAGGAACGGATTTGGATAAATCACTTTGGACTTGAGCAAATAGGGCGCAGGAGAGGAGTAGACTGTTGAAAAGCAGAATAGTTTTTTGTAGTCGCATAAGGCCATGGTTAGTTTTGGGAGTGTTTTCTAAAGATAATAAAATCTTGTGAGGTGATCGATGCATTATTGAAAAAAGAAGGATGGGAGATGGAGTTGCTTTGCGAGGATGGAGTAGGCCGGGAGGCTTGCACTTAGATTCGTGTAAGTGTAGAGTGGAGTAGGTGATTCTTGGGTCGAAAGTCTTAGCTCTTTTTTTAAGGATGGTTTTTCTGAAAATAAAAAGAGGAATATTTACAGCAAACATTCCTCTTTTTATTGATTCTTTTTCAAAGCTTAATCCATCTTCACTACTTTCTGTATAAACTGACTCGTCTTATTTTGAATCCTTAAAAAGTAAATACCTGGTGCTAAAGACGAAGTATTTAAAACGGATAAAGAAGAACCAGTATGAGTAGATTGAACGAGGATTCCTTGTACATTTAATAATTGGATAGACCAATCCTGCGGAACAATCTCGGTATAACTTAATATTAATTCCTGATCAAAAGGATTGGGAAAAACTTTAAGTTGAATGGATTCTGCTAAATCATTGGTGGCCGTTTTACATTTGGTTTTAAAATTGGAGACCTCCGAAAAATTACCGATGATACCTCCACATTCTGAACTGACGCGATAATCATAATTGGTACAAGATTTCAAACCAGAAGCCAAATAGCTCGTATTAGAGGTCGTACTTTGTTCCCAGGTTGATCCCAATGATTCTTTCCAAGAGACCGTATATTTATCAGCTGTGGAAACTTGCTCCCAAGCGAGCAAAGCACTAAAATCATCAAGCACATCGGCGAGGAGATTATCAGGAGAGAAGCAAGGTTGATTGTTGCCAGTAATGGTAATGCAATAGTCTTCTGTCTCGCCTTCTTTTGGAGAGGCACAAACCTCTGGATCATCAAAGAAATAAATCGTAATCCTCATGCGCGTATTGCCGGAAAGTGCATTAGCCGGAATCGTAAAGAAACTATCCACCTTGGTATTGGTATTTTCGTAGACCAAAACTGCTTCATCGGCATCCTCAAAATCTCCATCTTGATTATAATCTATCCAGACATAAAAATTTTCCGAATAGGCAAAACCAGGATAGCCTGGCGTCAATTCTATATCATAGGTTCCTGCCGGATCCATTACGATGGGTAAGGCGAAAAATTGAGCATAACCATTATTATCTCCAGAGCTATTTTCTACACCTGCCACCACGACTTTCTCAATAAATTCTGATTCTGTATCTCCTTCAACTTCGCAATAAGGAAGGTCTTCACAATTGCCACAACCAATGGTACTAAAAGAAATGATTGGACTATATTCAGAGATTTCTCCATCGCAAATGGTTCTGATTCTCATTTCATATTCTGCACAAGACTCTAAGTTTTCTAAATCATAAGTATTGGTATTGATGGAAAGGTTTGTCCAATCAGTACTGCCTTCTAATCTATAATCTAACTCATAACTCTGTGCCGCAAAAATAGCTTCCCAGGATATGTTGACCTCATTTGTTCCGATGTCGTCGAAAACAATATTCAAGGGAGGAGTACAACATCCATCAGTTGCAAAATCAACCGTGGGAGAATAAGGACTATCGCCAGTACTACAGTTAGCAGCAACTTGAAACTCATAATCACTACATGGGCTCAGGTTTTGAATCAAAAAAGGAGGATCAACAAAGCCTTCGTCTATCCAACTGCCAGCACCTTTACTTCTCCAGCGGAGTTTGGTTTTTTCTACATTCACACCAGGAGACCAACTTAAGCTTACTTGTACATCCGTTCGGCTGATCAATTTGGGGCCAAAAGGTGCGAGACAAGCTTTTGCATCCTCGGATACTAATTGGGTACTGTTCCAAAGATTGGCAATTCCTCTAGTCGCTACCAAGTCCTCAAATCCATTTACGGTTTTAACTCCTTCAAGAATGTATCTTCTCGATAAACTGGCGGCGGCAGCTGGGTCCGCTTCTGCCAAGGGCGACAATACATTGTCGGGAAGACTATAAAGAAAAGCGACCATCCCAGCGACCAAAGGAGAGGAGAGGGAGGTTCCGGTACTAAAACCATAAGAGTTGTTTTTCTCTGTAGAGTAAATATCAATTCCCGGAGCGCCCAGGTCAATATTGATTGGCCCAAAACCACCAGCTTGTTCTTGGTCTTTTCCAGTACGAGTGACAGCGATGAGGTAGTCACTTGGGCAAGTGGTGGGTAGATCACCATTGATGTCTACATTGGTCGTAAGATTGGTAGTTGCTGCGCAACTGACAACACCGACCTGACCAAGCGAATCATAGAAACTACACCAGATGGGCGCATCGCTGGCATTGCCAAAATTGAGTCCCCAGGAAGTATTGGCCGATACGATGAAAGCACCTTTTTGTCCATTTGTTTCATTGAAAAGTTTGCGCATGGTGTAGATATAGCCGTAAGATTCAAGAGCGATGGCTTGTGAGGCACCATCATCACTTTTGATCATCATGATTTTTGCATTCCAATTGACACCTGTTACCCCAGTATTATTATTGCCAACGGCACCAACCATTCCAGCTATCGTTACTCCATGTCCATCACCATTAATATCTGATTGCACATCGTCATTATCCAAATTGATATTCCAACCACGCACGTCATCTACATAGCCATTATTGTCATCATCAATTGAGTTATTGGCAATTTCCAGATCATTGCTCCACAAGTTTCCTTTAAAATCATCATGTTGTAAATCGATTCCATTGTCCACAATTGCTACGACGATGTCTTTCCCATCTGGTGTTTTTCCTCCGGTACTATTATCCCAAGCCAGGTCAGCATCAATGGCTCCTTTTACTCCGTTTTCATTGATCCAAAACCATTGTTTAGAAAAGGACGGATCATTTGGTTTGGTTTGTCGAAGGCTAAGGAGGTGATTAAATTGAGCGTTAAGCACGAGTGGGTTGCGACGTAAGGAGGCTAAAATATCTTGTTCGTGAATGACTTGATGATCGAAACGGAGTAGATATATTGGAGCTATGGTTTTTAGGGGACGGATTTTTTGCAAGCCTGTTTTTTGTCCTCTTAATTGGCCATTGGCAGCTAGGATTCGCTCAATGTCTTTAGCTTCTTCGGTTTGAATGAGGAGCTCTCCTAAAACATGATCCAACTGTTGTGCATGGAGGCTCGCAAATGGGATTAAGCATAAAAGCAGGAAGGAGTGTAGAATTGATTTAACCATTTTATTAGAGTGATTTTCGTTGGTTCTTTGGAATAGGACAAAATATATTAGGCACAAAATATTAAAATATATACGCAATTGAACGCAAGCTAGTTGTGTTAGGATAGGCTTTTTTGGAGATAATGTCTTATTAAGACGCTTTTTTATAACGGAAATGGATTAAGACCTAAAAGGAGAAGAGAATTTGCAAAGAAAAGGCCTTGTTTAATACTTGACCACCCTTTGGCTAGCGGCAGCGGTTTGGCAACTGAATTGTAAAAAGAATAGGCCTTCCGGTAGAAAGTCTAAATCGATAATTTCTAATTGATGTTCTCCACTATTGAGTTTTGGTAATCCCTTTTGGTACAGGAGTTTTCCATCTACTGCAAATATGCGAATTTCTATAGGAGAAGCTTGTTCCAAAAAGAAGCTGGCATTGACTTGATCTTGGAAGAGATTGGGGCTTATTTTTAAGTTACTTATTCCAGGTCTGTTGGAAAAACCAGAATTGCATTGGGTACTAAATTCTAAAGCAGGTCCATAACCGCTGATTCCATCGCTGGTACAAATGGCTTCAACTTGTATCAAATAAGTATTGCAAGGCTCTAGAGGATCTAAAAGAAAAGGAGCGTCCACATCTTTTATTTCTGTCCACATTGTCGTATCGGTGATGAGGCGGTAACGAAGATTATGAGTTTGGTGATCGTCGGTCAAATCATCCCAGGATACCCAGACGGAGTTGGTCGCCGTTTCCAAGGTATCGAGATTAGTCGGTTGATCGCAATTGGCATTTCCTTTCTCAATACTGATACAATAGTCTTCGATTTCTCCAAAGTATTCGGTATCGCAGAAATGAAAATTCCCAGGTTGATCATAAAATAATCCGACTCTCATCCTAGTTGTTCCCTCAAAGGCAGCAGGAGAGATATCGATACTCGCTTTTTGAAGTCCCGCAGGAGCTTTGTCAGATCTAAAAACCAATTCTTCTAAATCCCAAAAATCTCCATCTTGATTATAGTCGATCCAAATGCGGTAGTGTTCGCTATTTGGAATTCCTGGAAAACCAGGGTTTATTTCTACGTCATAACTTTTATAGGTTGTTAAAACCGTACTGTTATTGGTGAAGTTTTCGTAACCATTGCTGCTGCCAGAACTTTGTTCGAGGTCATTGATTTTAAAAGACTGTATCCATTCATAAGTATCATCTCCGGAATCTGGTATACAGTAATCTTGATCCAGACAATTGCCACAGCCTTTGGTTTTAAAGGAAAGGATTTCCGAAAATCCCTGACCATTTAGAAGCGGACAATTGGGTTGTATTTGCAAGAGATAATCCTGACAAATTTCCAGGTTTCCCAAAGGGAGAATAGGATCGTCGACTGTAATTTGTTTCCAATCCACACTATCAGCGGATTTGTAATTTACCAAATAGCTATCCGCTGAAGGAGTCGCAAGCCATTCCAATGTTAGACTAGAGTTATTGGAATCCTGAATATTGATTGCAGTTGGCGGGTAACAACATTGCCCTGAATTGAACTCAGCGGTATTCGAAAATTCGCTGTCTTCATTTCCACAACTTACTTTTATTTCCCATTCGTAGTCTGTACAAGTTTGTAAACCAGCTAGCGTATAAGGAGGACTAATATTTTGCAATTCGATCCAGGAATTGGTATTCTTGATGCGATAACGCAGACTTGAATTTTGGCCATAATAAGGAAGCCTCCAATCTAAAGAAACCGTCCCATTGTTAAGTGTCTCGGCTGTTGTTTGATCTGGAGAAGGGCAGGAGCCACAATCATCTAATGCAAGTTTAAGGCTTTTGTATAAATTGAGTTGTCCTTCGGTCGCAATTTTTCCCGAAAGGCTAGTATTCAATTCTACACCATTGAGGATGTATGCTCTCGCTTTAAGAGCAGCAGCAGCAGGATTAGTTTTGGAAAGGTTGACCAAATCATTGCAAGGCGAAGCATATAGTAAGGCAATAGCTCCGGTAACCTGAGGGGTCGCAGAAGAGGTTCCTTTAAAAGCTTGGTACAAGGTATTGCTTTGAGTGGTGGTAAAAGCGTTTTCCCCAAAAGAGGCAATATCAATATTGAGGACTCCTCGTCCGGCATTAACGACCTTTTCTCCTCTATTGTTGAGATTGGTTACTGCAATTAGAAAATCACTTGGACAAGTAGTAGGAAGGTCTCCTACAGCATCTACATCTACATCAAAATTGGTCGTAGCTCCGCAATTGAGAATACCGGCTTCTCCCAGTTGATCGTACATTTCACACCAAATTGGAGCATCTTCAGGAAAACTAAAGTCTTTACCCCAGGAAGCATTGGTGCTCACAATATAGGCTCCTTTTTTACCATCGGTTTGGTTGTATAATTTCCTCATTTTGAGACAATAAGCATAGGATTGCAGGGCTCTGGCTTCCGTGAAAATCTCTTTATTGCTGATGATCATCATTTTGATCTTCCAGTTGATTCCACTTACTCCAATGAGGTTGTTACCTCTGGCACCAATGGTTCCAGCTACCGCGGTACCATGTCCATTGATTCCTGTCGGGTAGATGTCATCTGACTGCTTGAGAATATTCCACCCTCGATAATCATCGATATAGCCGTTTTCATCATCATCAATGCCATTATTGGGGATCTCTTGGTAATTGATCCAAAGGTTTCGTTCAAAATCAGGATGATCGGGATAGACTCCATTGTCGATCACTGCAACCACGATGGTGTCGCCATCAAGGGTATTGCCACCGGTTGAGATATCCCAAGCCAAATCAGCATCCAGGTCAAAGCCAGGGAGGCCGCCATTATTACCAAGGTTGAGATATTGCCATTGTTCTGAAAATAAGGGATCGTTGGGGGTCGTAGAGCGCCAATCGAGGATATGGTTGAATTGGGCCATTTCCACTTCCGGTTGAGCTCGCAACCACTGGAGAAAATCTATTTCATGCGTTCTGTTAGGATCGAACTGTCCTACATATATGCCCAAGAGCGGGTTGTCCGGAGCGGAGATAGAGAAATCCGTCTGGTTCTGGGTATGATACCGGGCTTTATTCTGAAATTGATAAATGTCTGTTTTAGTCTTTAGCTTTATCAATACTTCGCCCAGCACATGATCTAATTGCTGTGTCAGTCCGTCAGAAATTCCCAAAAACGAGAATAATAAGACTAACCAAAGGGCTCTTTGCATAAAAATATGGTCTTTGTTTTGACGATAATCCTCAAAGTAAGAAATATCAATCGGGGGTATACTTCTTTAGCAAAAATCAAATGCTTTGAATTAAGCCTAAGTTAAAGAATTCTCCTCTTTTTCGTGGCTTTTTGACCATTTTTCCTTCAAAACTTATCTATTTTAGAGCTTAGCCGACTTTCTAGCCGTCTCAAATTGGGTAGTCTAGTTGGATTTGGAGGAAAAATAGCCTTAGAAACTTAAAAAACGGCTGTTAAACTTATCTTAAACCAGGGAATAGGAGTACCGTATCGGCTTAAAAAACGATCTTAACAAGGGATCCTAGTAAACTTTAAGAGAAGCCTAAGCCAAAGTACTTTGGGAATTACTGTTGAATAAATAATTTTTTTTTGGATACTCCATTTTTAAAGAGAGGTCATTGACTAGGGTCATTTTACCTACTTTAAAAAAGGAAAGCGGAAAACTTGTTTTTTCAAGATTACTTAGTTTTTTTAGTTGAATTGGTACAGTTTTAATACCTATTTGGATAACAAAAACAATTGATCTTCTATTTTTCAATCAAAACAAAACCCGACCTCTTTTACAAAAATCGAATAGATTTAGTGATATTTGAGGGATAATTTAAGATACTATGTTTAAACATTCGGAAACTAGCAATATGAAACACACTAAATTGTTTAGCGTTCTGCTGCTGGTAATTGGCTTTGGGCTTCCCGCTTTTAGTCAAAATACCTTAAAAAAGGCCAATAAAGAGTTTGAATTATTTGCCTATAACCTCGCAGCCAAGTCTTATCTCAAAGTACTCGAAAAAGATCAAGATAATGTAGAAGCACTTTCTCGTTTGGGAGATTGCTATCGCCACCTCAATCAAATGGAGGAAGCTGCGGTCTGGTATGCCAAAGCCTTAGATCAGGAAGGCGTAGATCCAGTTAATCTCTTTTACATGGGAGAAGTGATGAAAGCAAAAGGGGAGTACCTCAAAGCCAAAGAATTTTTCGAAATCTATGGGGAGGGACAGCCTTTTTTTGGAAAACATTATGCCGCAAGCTGTGATTTTGCGATTTCTATGCAAGGCGTTCCAGCTTATTATCGGGTAAAGAAAGAGTTTATGAATAGTTCCAATTCTGATTTTGGGGCTAATTTCTATAAAGATAAAGTGGTTTTCTCCTCTGCTCGGACCGATATTCCGAGAGCGGATATGGCCAAAGGCGAAAATTGGAGTGGCGGCCTGAAAAATCAACTTTACATCAGTAGCATTGATGACAATGGCTATATGGTACCACCTACTTTTCTGCACAATGACCTGACCAATAATTTTAATGAAGGTCCACTAAGTTATTCTGCAGATGGCAAGATGGTCGCTTATACCAAAAATGATTTTGTAGATGGAACGCGGCAGATTGCTTCCAGTGGAATGGAATCTAGTATTTACCTGGCAGAAGTGAGCCCTGGAGGTGATTTTTACAATGCTAAGCCTTTTCCGTTTAATGGTAGTGGCTATTCTTCTGGTTTTCCTTCTTTTTCTCAAGATGGCAAACTATTGTACTTCTCTTCCAATCGTCCTGATGGACTGGGAGGTTGGGATATTTATGTATCGAGAAAAACAGGGAATACCTGGTCTACTCCTGAGAACCTTGGAGCAGTAGTCAATTCTTCAGGAAATGAACTGACTCCCTTTGTTATTGGAAATGTCCTTTATTTTTCTTCTGATTGGCATCATGGTTTTGGAGGTTTAGATGTTTTTAGGGCAGAGTCGAATGACGGGGAATGGACGAAGGTTTATCACCTGGGAAATGGAATCAATTCTCCCATGGATGATTATGGTTTGGTTTTTAATGCCAATAAAAATGTAGGGTATTTTACTTCCAATCGAATTGGTGGAAAAGGTAGAGAAGATATTTATCAATTTTCTAAACGAACCGATCAGGTTTTGATTTCAGTGAGTGATGCGGGAGGGAATGCAGTGCCAGGAGCTACTATTGATTTTTCTGCTTGCAATGAATCTATTTTTCAGACAGATGAAGGTGGAAACTATGCTTTTCAAGCCTTGGGTGGTTTGGAATGTGAAGCCATTATTAGCAAGGCAGGTTATACCAGTTATTTGCTAAAGGTTGAATCTTCAAGTATCCGAAAAAATCAGAACTATCAGGTGGTTCTGGCAAAAGAAGCCAATCGATTGTCTGGGCGAGTGATTAATATGGAAAGTAATTTGGCCTTAAATGAAGTTTACGTTAGGGCTATAGATCAGTCTGGCGGAGATGTAATGGAGGCCTTTACGGATAAAAATGGAACTTATAGTATGCCCTTAAAAGCCGGAAAGGTTTATGTCATTCGATATTCAAAAGCCGGGTTTACAGATATGCATAACCGGGTTAATGTAGGTGATGGCTCAGACAAAAATGTTTTGGGTGTTTTTCCTTTGCCTCCTTCAACTACTAAACTGGAAGGTACCGGTACCGTCAGCACCAATACTACGGGGAGCTCTACTACTGGAAGTACGGAGTCTGTAGAATTAAAAATGGAAGGCTACGCGATTCAGTTAGCTGCCGTTTATGGAAATGAAACGATCAATACGGCTTCTTTCAAGACATTGGGAGATATAGGCAATTTGTATACCCGACCAGATAAAGGTTATACTAAGTTGCGCTTAGGTATTTTTGAAACGAAGGAAGAGGCCAATGCGGCCAAGTCGAAAGTAGTGGCTAAAGGCTACAATGGAGTGTTCTTGGTTTCGGAAAAACTTGAAAATATGGATGCAGTGGAAGTCTATGATTTTCCTATAACTACCGAGAAAACACCTCCGGTGGTAGAAACAACGCCGGTAAAAACAAGTCCACCACCAGTGGAATCGCAACCTGCAAAAACGACTCCGGTGGAAACACCTCCGGTGGTAACTACGCCCTCTAAACCAAAAACTAATCCGAGACCTGTGAGCACCACAACTGGTGTTTATAAAATCCGTTTGATTACTTATCAGAATAAGAATGTAAAATACTTCAACCCATCTAAGATTGAATCTTTTGGAGAAATTGAGCAGGTCAAACAAGGAGGATTAACGATTATGTTATTGAGTTCTTATAGTTCTCTGGAAGAAGTAGATGAGGTTTTTGAAAAGGTAAAAGTACGTGGCTTTAAAGGAGCACATATTATCACGGAGAAAAACGGGAAGTGGATTAGAGTGAGATAATATCATTTAGTATTACAAAAAAAGGCTTTGAATCATGTGATTCAAAGCCTTTTTTTTGTCCATTCGGGAAGGAATTACCAAGTATCTCTATTCTCTTTTTTTCTATAAAATTGATCGATGCTAAATACCAGTCCCAGATTTGCAGAAGGGTAGGTGATTCGAGTTTGAATAGCATCGGTGTTAGAGATAAGTGCTCCAGTAAAAGAAGTGAATAATTTGACCAAATTATTTCCTCCCTGAATACTGAAAGTAGACTCCATTAAATGATGGTTGTTTGTATTCTTTATAAAATTAATACCCGATTGGAAGTCATTAGGAATAGGGCCAAAAAGATCTGCTTTGGAATAATTGAGATTGACATATCTCAGACCAAACCCAACGGCGATATTATTTTTCCACCAAAATTGAATTCCGCTATGTACAAAAATACGATTGTAGTTTAGATGAGATTCTCCAGCAGTTCTAAAGATACTATTGGTACTTCCCCAACCAGAGCCAACATAGATATCGTTGATTACATAACTTTGATCATCTGGTGATTCTTTACCACTTTTATGATAAAAGCCAAGGGCTAATTCCACGTTTTGAGCATCCCAATTGGTAGGAGAATCCGATGCCCTACCTGTTAGTCTAGAATAACTACCAGCTATCGCGAACCTATTGATTGGGCTATAAGCAACCTGTACATTGTATTGTTTGACTTTTATTCGATTCGTATCCAATATGGAAGGATTTACTCTTCCTCCCAAAAAGGCACCACCCACCTTTAGGTCTCCTTTCTTGGAAACGCCCATCATATAGGCTTCATTTGGAGCATATAAGGCTGGTGAACAGGAACTAAGTAAAAAGAGTCCTAGGCTTAGGAAAAGTCCTAAGCTGGTAAAAGAATGGCCAAGCATGTATTTCATTAATGATTACTTAAAAGGATTAGAAAATTTCTCATCCTTAATGTAGGACTCATCAGTAAGTGTGTTGAAAAAAGCTAGTAGAGCAGATCGTTCTTCCTGAGAAAAATTAAATCTTCTAGGAGTGTTTCCTTGTTTTAGGCTTTGACCTAAATTAGGGTGATCAACGATACCATTGCTGTAGTGATCCAAAACATCATCAAGGGTAGCAAATCTACCATCATGCATGTAAGGAGCTGTGAGTGCTATATTTCGTACGGTAGGTATTTTGAATTTTCCATCCCATTCTTGCCCTTTCAAGTCTAGTCGACCGATTCCTTTGTCCGCATAGGCTATTTCCAGACCATTGTTTTCAGAAGTTAGGGCTGCTGGAGAAATGATGCTTCCGTGGCAAGAGCTACAGTTATTGAGGAAAAGTCTTTTACCAAGATTTTCTTGTGGGCTGAAATCAGCAAAATTTTCTTCCACGGTGCTAAAGATACTACCGAATCCAGAAGATGCTTTCTCCATGGCTTTGTCAAACTTAGAATTGTTGGAACCCATGCTGTTTACAAAAGCATCAAGAGCTTCAAGTACTCTTCCTTCAGTAACCTCTCCAAAACCATAGGCTTTCTTAATGAGTGGTGCATAGTAAGGTTGTTCTAGCATTCGGACTACGACTTCATCCATTTTCATCCCCATTTCTCTCTCATTCCTGAAACTCATTTCTGATTGTTCTCCGACGCTTGACGCTCGATTGTCCCACATAAAAGGAATTCGTCCGAGAGACTCACTACCATAATACTCCGAGAAGCTAAAAACAGCTCCGAGTGCTAAAGAGTTACGATCGGTTTTTCTTGACTGAACCCCATCACTAAAGGCGACATCATCAGAAAAGGCCAATTCTTGTTTGTGACAGGAAGCACAAGAGATGCTTCTATCACTCGACAGGTTTTTATCGTAGAATATAACGCGACCCAAAGTGGCTACTTCATCATTGGTAGCTGTAGAGCTAGTTCTATAGTAGCTAGGGAAGTGTAAAGTATAATCCATGGATTCCTCAGGAAGATTGAGGTATTTATTGATGACCTCAAATTCTTGATCAGAATAGAGGGCTTGGTTGACTGCCAATGGCTCGTTTTTACACGAAAAAATCATAAGAATGGCAAGGGTGAAACCTAAAAAAAGTAGCCTGGTTTTCATATTTTTTTATTTTAGAAAAGAAGAAATTTGTTGTTTTTTTAAAATAATTGAACTTAAGATAAGGTAAATTATTGTTATTTGTCTTGATTTTAAGACTTAAATGATCAAGTCCTCTTCTATAGAAGACGATTCATCCACGCCAAAGGGTTGGTACCCTTGCTGAAAATATTTCTATTAATAGTAATCTGTGTAGATCAGAAAATGGATTTTGCTTTAGTTTTAGCTTGTCTAACTGCTTCCTCGATATCGCTCTTTTTCTTTGTAAATCCTCTTTTAGCGAAACCAATTCCTTTTATATATAATAGAACAAAGCGGTCGAAAAGACCAAATGAACTCTTTGAAGAATTCTTTAGTAAAAGATTAAACTTGATTACAAATCTAAGATTTTTTCGCTTTATTATTCCACATTTTTAAGAGGATTAACCTTTCGCTTTTCTTTTAGAATAAATGGGATTGTCTCTCGGCGAAGAGATATTGGGTATTTGATTCAATAGTTAGTCACCCCGCTTAGGGTAAACATCTGATTATCAAAGCTAACTTGACCTTTGTTCTTGACCGTCAAATCAGGACTCAGGAAGAATGACTTTGGCTTCAGTTCACCTGTTGAAATATTGTGGAAAACTTTAATAATAAAAACTCAATAATTCTTCTATTTTTGTACCCGCAAAGAGAATCTGGAGAATGGTATTTTAGTCTTTCCTTTTTTGAGGGCAACACACTTTTTTACTTACCATTT
>CALLVY010000478.1 GCA_938015925.1 uncultured Saprospiraceae bacterium | reverse complement strand
GGCTACTCCAATTTTCTACAAATCCTTTCGATACCGCTTCACCATATCTTCCTGACTTTCCAAAGGAGCATCGGCTTTTAATTGTTCGTTCAACATCGTTCCCATCGTCGGAAAACCGGGCCTTTCTTGACGATAGGTATTTTTCCACAGTTCAGAGCGCATGAGTGCTTTGGCACAATGCAAAAAGACTTCTTTGATGGATACTACAATACAAGTTTTGGGAGGATGCTGTTCTTCTAAAAATAGATCGAGGTATTCTTTATTCGTTGCAATAATCGCCGTACCATTGATTCTCAAACTTTCATCAATTCCTGGGATTAAAAACAGGCAAGCGATATTTCCCGTCTCCACGATATTGACCAAACTGTCTACTCGATTATTCCCTTTTGCATCTGGAATCAATAAAGTCTGATCATCCAAGAATTTAACAAAACCCGGTTGGCCGCCTCTGGGCGAAGCATCTGACCGCCCTTTTTGATCGTAAGTACTCATCACAAAGAAGGGGGAATGTAAGAGGAAATTCTTGGAATGTTTTTCTAACTGCTCTAGTACCTTCGCTTTAGCGCGACCTTTAGGCCAGCCATATAATTCTCGTAATGCTTCTTCGTTGGAAATGGTCATGATGTTGTTTTTTTAGATTGTTTTTTGGATGATGCTATTTTTGTTTGTGCTTGGCGAAACGTTTCGTATATCTGCCATAGTACTCCCGAGTAATTTGCCCTCTAAAACTACATTATTTTTCATTACATTAACTTAAGTGAATGCATCTAAATTTCATTTTTTTCAACTTTGTTTTCTAAGTCAGAATACCTCACCGATTTAACAAAAACAAATGAATAAAATAATTGCTGCAATCCTCTTCCTAATTCTTATTTCAAACTTTGGCCTTTTCGCGCAAAGCCCAAGCCAAACCATCAGAGGAGTCGTAATCGACGAAGATACCCAAATCCCTTTGATCGGAGCCACCGTCACTCTACTCAACACAGAACCCATAAATGGAACGTCCACCGATATCGAGGGCATCTATAGGTTAGAGGACATTCCTATCGGAAGGGTGAATTTAATGGTTTCTTACATCGGTTATCAAGATAAACTGTTATCCAATATTGAGGTCAATTCCGCGAAGGAAATCTTATTGGACATTGCACTTGTGGAGTCCGTAGAAACCTTGGAAGAGGTGGTCGTGAGGGCTTCCAACAAAAAAGGGGCTGCCTTAAATGAGTTGGCCTTGGTCAGTGCCCGTTCTATCTCGGCGGAACAAACTTCCCGATTTGCCGGAGGCTTTAATGACCCTGCAAAAATAACAGGTAATTTCGCAGGAGTGACCAACACCCAAGATGGAGGAAATGACATCATCGTAAGAGGAAATTCTCCCAAGTATGTCCAATGGCGATTGGAAGGCGCCGAGATCACCAACCCCAATCACTTTGGCGATCCCAATGCAATCGGTGGTTCTGTTGGTGCTTTGAATAATAATCTTTTATCTACTTCTGATTTTTATACGGGTGCCTTTCCTTCTGAATTTGGTGATGCGCTTTCAGGGGTCTATGATGTCAGAATGAGGAAGGGGAATAATGAAAAAATAGAAGGTATTTTTGGATTCGGTCTTTTGGGCACGGAGATTACTTTAGAGGGGCCTTTTAAAAAAGGATATAAGGGGTCGTTTCTTGCAAATTTCCGCTACTCTACCATCGGTTTGGCCAGCCAATTAGGATTGATTCCGGTTGATGGCGTTACTTTAAAATTTCAAGACGCCGCTTTCAAAATATCCTTGCCCACCAAGAAGATTGGAAGCTTTTCTATTTTTGGATTACAAGGAAATAGTAGTTTTCTTTTTTTAGACATCAACCCTGGTGTTTTGATAAGCCCTGGAAGTGATTTTGCCCAAACCAATATCAAAGAGGATTTTGAAAAAGGTGCCAATTTATTCAATACCGGAGTCAATCACATCATCAATCTATCGGCTAAAAGTTATTTAAAAACGACTTTCCTCACTTCGATTGATGGTATTCAAGAAGGCGTTTTTGAAAACATAGTTGCTGCAGATTCCTCCATTGAAAAAAGGTTAAATTTCAATTCTAATCTAAAAAGAAGATCCTACAAAGGGAATACGATTTATCATTACAAATTAAATGCTCATCACAAATTATCCGCAGGCTTACAATATACTTTGATCGAACAAGATCTTAGTCAAAGCCTGCTGGACAGTTTGGAAAATCGAAATTTTTTAGTTGACTTTAAAGATCGAATCAATTCCTTGCGGAGTTTTTTGAGTTGGAAATATATTCCGAGTGAAAGCTTAAGCTTTGTTTTTGGACTACAGAATACCAATATTTTTTTCAATAAAAAATATACTATTGAACCTCGTTTTGCAGTCAATTATGAATTGAATAGTTCTAGTGCTGTCAGCTTTGGATTTGGCTTACATAGCAAAATGGAAAGTACCCACAATTATTTTGCAAGAATAGCACAAGCCGATGGAACCATTCTTACTCCTAACCTAGATTTAGGTTTACTAAAAGCAGCGCATTATGTAGTGGCTTATGAAAAGTATTTTTCTAAAAATCTGCGCGCAAAAGTGGAGTTGTATTTTCAGGATCTTTATAATATTCCAGTGGAAAATAATCCAAATAGTTCTTATACCACCTTGAACGAAGGTTTAGAATTAAATTATGTGGATTTGGTCAATGCAGGGACGGGAAAAAACTATGGCCTAGAAATGACTTTTGAACGCTTCTTGAATAATGGCTTATATTTCATGTTGAATACTTCTATCTATGAATCGAAATATACTGCACTAGATGGCGTGGAGAGAAATACTCGGTTTAATGGAAACTATCTAGTCAATATTTTAGCAGGTAAAGAATTTCCAAATTTAGGCAAGAAAGACAATCAAGTTTTTGCTGTAAATATTAAGGCATTTTTTGGCGGTGGAAGGTATTTCATCCCTTTACAAAGAGATGTAAACGGCAACACTGCGGTCAATATTGAAGAAGGATTGATCTACGATCACAGCAAAGCTTATGAAGATAAATTGGACGACTTACAAAACCTGGTTTTCAGTTTGAGTTACAAATGGAACAAGCCCAAAACGACTCATGAATTATTTTTGAACATCGACAACCTGACCAATAAGCAAGCGCGATTGAGAGAATTTTATGATGTCAATGAACCCAATGGAGTGGCCTACGAACGTCAGGTAGGACTCCTTCCCAATTTCCTATACCGTATTTATTTTTAATAAAATAAGCAGAAAGGAACCGCTCGAATGAAAGTTTTTTAAATAGCGGGAAGGGAACTTGGTAGTGGCCAGAGGCCGATAGCCATCCCGGATAGAATGCAATAGCATTCACCGAGCTAAGGGTATTTTTAACCACCTGCGGATGCTCGGTAAATGCTATTGCATTTTAACCGAATCGGATTGCTGGCCTCTGGCCACTACCAAATATTATCAATACTACAAACAGTGTCCCTGATTTTGGAACCTGCCTACCGCAGAGTCTTTATTTTTAAAAAAGAATAGCCAGAAAGAAACTTACTCCTTCTTGGAATTTGAATTCTTTTCAAAAATCCTTTTGCGAATTCTACTAAGCGATTGTGGTTCCATGCCCAGATAGCTAGCTATTTGGTGATGTGGAACCCGGTTAAAAAGAGCAGGTCTCTTGTCTAATAAATTTTGGTATCTTTCTTCTGGAGAGGAAGAAATAAACTGACTCCACTCCGCTTTTGCTTTATCTAATTTTTCTATCGCTATTTGTTGAAAAATAGTATCCAGGCGAGGAAGGGCCGCCCGCAATTCTTCTTCAAAAGATTGATTGCTGATCGTCAGCACACAATCTTCTCCGCATTCCCAATAATGTTTAGAAGGAGTACCTTTTCCGTCATTTGCATAAGGAGCGAAGGTATCCCCTTCTGTAAAAAAAGCAGTTGATTTTTCTATTCCATCTTTGATTAAATATTCTCTGACACAGCCCTCTACGACCATATAGCACTTCGTTGGAATCTGACCTTCTCTCAATAAAACTTCGCCTTTTCCAAATTCTTTGACCATCGTTTTTTCAACGATCATTTCAACTTCCTGCTTGGTGAAAAATTTAAAATTACTGATAAAGGTTCTTATTTTTTCTTTTAACATTATTTCGTTTTTTTTATTTCCTCTTACTTGCTGATGACGGGTCTTTAGAAATAGATTTTAAAAAGAGTAAGGTAAAGTTATCAGCTTAAAAACTCTTGATCAATTTTATAGATTGATCTTCCGTTCTCAAGAAATAAATATTTGGAGCCAAGGCGGATAAATCTATGGTAGTTACCGGAGCAGTCAGTTGCCCGCTCATCACCAGTTCGCCAAGGATAGAATAGATTTTAAATGCTTGGATACTTGTGGAAGTTGTTTCAATGTTAAGTTGCTCTTCAAAAGGATTGGGAAATACGCTCAACGGGGAATGATTAGTTTCCCTTATTGATGTGGTGGCAGTGCAGGCTCCAAGGATGCCGTTTAGGTCGTAGCGGGAAACAAAATTCCAAATTTCTTCAGAAGCATCAATATCCTTATTCCCAAAACTTCCCGGCCAATCATGGCCGCCGTTGATCACCTTTAGATGTTCCACGTAGGTACAATCCTCCTCATTCGCCCAAGAATATTTTTCTACCGTACTACCGTCAGCGGTATTGGTATTGGGGAGCGTCGATACTGTAGGCGGGGTATTACAGTTGTTGTGAGTGGCCCAATAATCGTGTGTTTCCTCTGCCGATAGATAATAATTAGGAAATCCATTATACGGAGAGATAAAATCTGCCGTTCCCAGGATGGTCAACATTCCTGTAGGGTGAACAGGGACACAGTTATTAAACGCATCGGTGCCCATCGTTCTCGCGACCACTCCCACAGCAGCAATCCGATCATTTAATCTACAGGCCAATTCAAAGGTAAACTCTCCACCCAAAGAATATCCACAGGCATAAACTCGATCTGAATGAATTTGGTATTCAGCGGCAATAGCATCGATCATCGCTTGCACGAAGGGGACATCATCAAAAGTGGTGGGTGCCTTACGTATCCAATTGGTAGAACCGCCATCGGTGGGGTCTGGAAAGGCTTGTGGATAAACCAAGATAAAATTGGCTGTGTCTGCAATTGGCCTCATGTCCACTATTTCCATATAAGAGGCGATGTAGTCATTGCCTCCATGAAAATTAAACAGCAAAGGAAAATCTACGCTAGCATCATAACTTGCGGGAAGGTATATCGCATATTCCCTATTGTTTCCGTCCCAAAGAAGATTTTTGTTGAGGAGGGTTTGGGCATTAGCAATACTTAGCATTGCGGTAAACAGGAGAAAGAATAGAAATTTTTTCATGGCCATCATTTTTTTTAGACTAAGTTATTTTAATTGATCGGGTATTAATCATTCCTTCGTTCTTTCTTTCAACCTACGGTTGATCCCCATTAGCAAACTTAATTTACTTGGATGACGACTATACCTTCTATTGTAAGAACTCAAATGTTGATCATAGGCTAAGAATAAAAAGAATTCATTTTTTTGCCCCATTGCCCTACTCCATCCAATATTCGGTTCAATTCCTAATCCCATCCTTCTGTGCGTCAAATTAAAATAAGCTTGAACATTCAAATTAACTCCGGTAAACACCTTAGACTTGTTGAATTCCCATACATTGATCCGCTCTCCAATTGCAAGATTAAAATAAACATTATCCTCGATAAAGGAATCTTCTATGTTGCCCCCTAAACCTTTGGTCAGTACTTCGTATCTCCAATAATTAAGGCTAAGATTTGCGGTTAAATCAAGTAGCGCATTCATTGGCTTCAAGACCCCATAGCCCATTCCTATTCTAAAGCCAAGCTTGTAATCATAATCTCCATAACTGCAGGCAAAGCAATCGAAGGATATATTGGAATTATCTTTTGATTGAGCAATGGAGGTATTCAGAGCAATCATTAAAACTAGCAGGGATAATGTATATTTCATGGCAAATGGTTTAAGCTTCAAATATAAGTAGTTTACCTAAAATCTAATTTAAGAAATTTCTGCAACTATGAACCAATGACATTCGCATATACTCGAATGCTCGTTTTCTTTTATATTTTCTCAATCGTTATCATTTCATACTTCGTCTTTGAAGTGTGCTTCGATGCCTTGTCTTTAAATTCATAAATCAATCCTTCTCTATTCCCTATTGCTACATTTTGCGCTTCTACTATTTTCGATTTTCATTTTTCTTTATAATTACACGACAAAAAAGATAATTCTTTTAACAATGAATCATCAATCTCCGGGGATTACCGGATTCTAAATAAAATTCTTCCAGCAAGCAAGTACTCCAATTAATAAAGACAGAACTTATACCAGCTGTATCCTCCCTCTCCTTTTCGATAAAACCGATGACGTTCAGAAGGTGGTCCTTCTTTCGTATAGTACAGACTACAATCCCACCATTCAATTAGTAAATCCCTGTTGTAAAAGACACTCCATTCGATTTGCTTATTCTTTGATCGAACGCTGGAATAATTTAAGGAAAACCATTTCGTATCGCTATTGTACTTTTTTAGTTTATTTGGCAATTGATTGAATTCTTTCGCATACAAGTCATTTACTTTGAATATTCTTTCCACTTTCCTTATTTGAAAAAATTCAATCCAATTATCTATCTGAACATATACGGTCAAGCTCAAAATAAAGAGCATTCCAATTTGCAGAATTCGCACGACCATCAACTTGATTTCCTTAAAACGCTCTTCTCCCCTACCAGACATAACAGCCTTCACCATTAAAAACCCCAAATAGCCGGCCCATATTAATATCAAGAAAAAACAAATTAAAAACCAAAAAAAATTTACCAGTACAAAAATCCATACAGCCGACTTTATCGGCATAAAATAAGGAAGCGCAGGAACAAACAATGCGAGAAAGGCAAGCAATCGAATTAAACCCGGTTTCATATGCTATTCGGTTTTATATTTTTCTCTTTCATCATAAGATTTGGCTTTGACTCCTAGCTACTGGTCGCATTGGATTTGTGCGTCGCCCCTTGGTGGCTTTGGCTGTATTAGTTATTTTTTTTTACAATTGGTTCTTGTTGGGTGGAGCAATGTATTCCTCCGCCATTATAGTTTAAGGTCATCACCTCCAAAAGGATCAGTTCTCTATTTGGAAAAACTTCTTTTATAATTTCCTTTGCTTGTTCTTCTTTTTTAGTGGAAGAACCTTGGTCGATATAGGTAGGCATTAAAACCAAGTCATTGCTGACAAAATAATTTAGGTAACTTGCTGCTGCTACCCAATTTATAGAATCGCCAAGGTTCAATTCGCTTTCCTGTGGCCCCCAATTCTTTGAAACCGTCCAATTTTTGAAATCTGTATTTGAATTATTAGTAGAGGCGGTTACTTTAGTTTTTAGATAAATGGGATCTGGAAGTGGGAATTTTATAATTTTAAACGGCTTGCCATCTTGGTCTGTCGCATTTTCTAAAACTTTTAGATTTTCCGACATCCTTTCATAATTCCATTTGTTTATGGGATTTAAATCTTTTTCTGATTCCTCTACCCAAGCCAATAGAATGGTCGAATCGTTCACAAAACGAACAAATTCATCAGTATGCCCAGAAGCTCCTCGGCCATAATAGTTATCATATATTTTATTCCAACAAAAAACATCCTCTACCAATCCGTTTTTAAGCCAAACTATATTGGAAACTCCGAGAACACGTTTTAATTCAGACTCCAGATAAGCTTTAGATTTTCCTGGATTTCTTTGGAAAGTGACGGACTCCGATTGTATTAAAGTTCCTTTACCATTGACTTCAATAGAACCACCTTCCATGTTAACATCCGTCTTAATGGATTTTAAATTATCTTTTGCCCCCATAATAGAATCAAGCATCCCTGTTTTCCCCAAGGCTTTTTCATAGAAAATATCGACAATATTTTTGTGCCCTTCGTAATAGTTTTCCAACCACTCTTTATAGCCGTAAAAGGTCCAACCAAAATCCACCACTTTCTTTTCGCCTTTTCCGTTTATTACATAAGTTGCTCCGTGGTCTCGTATCCAATATCGGTTATCTACAATAATACTAAATTGAAATTTGCTTGTATCTAAATCGAGGGAAGTTAAGGTGTCTTTTAATCGCTCCAAAGAAGCCTGATTATTTGAGATTACTTTTATTGGTATCTTGCTATAAAGCGCTTTAGTAATATCCAAGAACGGTTTTTGATAGGGTGGATAATCCAACCATGCCAACCAGACAGCCTCTTGTTCTTCATATTCTGCTGGCATATAAAAATCATCCGTCTTTAGATTAGCATCCGCAGACTTTTTATTTTTGCAACTGATTAGAAGAGGAATCACAAAAACGACTATTAGGTATTTTATGGTTTTCATAATTAATGACACCGATAGGGCCTCAATGAAACGACTGATACCCTAGCACTAAAATAACAATAAAAATTCAATTCTCAATAAAACTTCAACAAAGTCACCAACAAAGAAATCAATAAAAAAAAAGGAAAATAAATTGCTTTAAACAATTGATTTTCATTGAAATCAAAAATTCTACTTTTATTTTTGGAGTAGACAATGAGGTTAAAATTAGATAAAATCAACATAAGATAGGCAATGAAATAAAAATACTCAATGTAGATCAGATCGGCAGTGATAATCTCCTTTCTTAAATCAATATGAGAAAAAAGGAGCACAAAAAAGAAAGCCGCCATACTCTCGATGATCCCTTGTCGCTCCTCCGTTTTACCAAGCGCGAAGATCATCATAAAGACCAGCACGAGTGTTACAAATAGGAGAATCAAATAGGTCGCAAAGCGCCCCGCAGGTCGAGTTTGATTTTTTCGTTTTCTGGTTTCGGTTCTTCTGTTTGAGAAAAAAGTAGAGGGGTATAAAAGACTGAAAAATACTTTTTCATTTTTAAAAAAGATTTCGTTTTGAAAACAAGCCAAAAGCAAGACGAATACTTGAGCTAAGGGTAGTAACGATTTTTAAACTTACAATTGAAAATTTTTCCGAAGGTAAAAAAAACGATCCTTGTACTGCACACCAGGCATCGTTTATATCTGGCGGTTTTGGCGATAGCCAAGCGGAGTAGATCTTCCCTTACCACCTGCTTTTTTATTCTTTTATTAGTCCTTTATTTTTTTCATTGGGTTCAATTAAGTCCCATCTATTTCCATATAAATCTTCAAATACGGCAACCGTTCCATATTCAAATTCGGTTGGAGGTCTTACAAAACTTATCTTTCTGTCGGTCATTTTATTAAAATCTCTCCAGAAGTCATCGGTAAAAAGGAAAAAACCAACCCTTCCTCCTGTTTGGTTTCCGACACTATCCGCTTGTCTTTCATTAGAAGCTTTCGCGAGTAACAAACAACATTCTTTTGCTCCAGGAGGAGCAAGCATTACCCATCTTTTCTTTTCGTCAATTTTCGTATCTTCAAGAAGTATAAAATCTAATTTTTGCGTATAGAATTCGATGGCATCATCATAATCTTTAACCACTAGGGCAACATGAGCTATTCGTTGGTACATTATTTTCCTGTTTTTTTATTGAAGTTGTTTAAAAACTACTTACTTACTTGCTTGCAAAATGATCTTTAAAGCAATCTTTTCACTACAAGCAGCAATTCTTAAACAACTTCATTGCTAAGACTCTTTGCTTGTTCCTTGTCAGCCCATACCTATATTTCTTCTTTCTCACCATTAGCAAAGATTCTATAATATTTATTGCCTTCGATCAATAAACCTTCTGATTTTTTATTTGGCCAATTTTTGTGATAATCTTTTGGGTGTTGAACGTCAATTCCAATTACTTTTCCACCATATTTTCTATTCACTTTTGACTGGACAGTATGTCCAACAACAACGGATCTAGCATTAAATTTATTCAAGCCCATATCTATTTGTTCCTCTGTCAAATCATCTTTGTAGTAGCCTCTGTACCAAGAAATACCGGTATGCGTGGAAAGTAACAATTGTTCCTGACTTTTCTCTGTGCTGGGATAAAAAGGTTTGTAATAATTCCGTCTTCCAATCTCATTAATGTCATCCAAGTCTAAATCAGTTTTTGCCAAATCAGGATGTATTCCTCCATGAACAAAAAGATTTCCGTTTATAAGTTCTAAAGTATTTTTACTCGCCATCCATTTACCGATAAACGAATTTGAAGCATATAATTCATTTTGTTGTCTCTCCAAAATTGCTGCAAGGTGAACGTATTTAAGAGATGCAGATTCATAATTTCCTTGCATATTTTTTAGCTCATGGTTTCCCAAAATATAATGAACACATCCTCCTTTTTTCTCGGCTTCTTGTTCTAATTTATATATAAACCAAAGAACTTGAGTAGTAGAAAACCCTCTATCAACAAAATCACCAAGCAAAACTAAATGGCCAGTTCCAAATGTCCAGTTCAGATTTTTGTCAATCACCTTGCTATTGATCAGAAAATCTCGAAACGTTTTATAAGCACTTTCAATATCTGAAATTGCCAAAATCTTATTCTGGTCATTGTATGTGCTAATTGGGGTTTTAAAATCAGTTTCGATTGAAAAGTCGAAATAGGAGGAATCAAGTGGAAAATAGCAAGCGGAAGGAATTGACGAATCCAATGGATGGTTTTCTTGCTCTAAATAAAAGCCATCGTCTTTATTTCCTTTAATGTAATTGACTTGTAATAGGCTATCACTCGTATAGAAAACATAAGGCCCTTCTTTATCCCAATCCATCATCATCGGGTTATCACCGTAGTGTAATCCTGCTCCGTGATATAAACCAAATAAAACCCCAATGACTCCTAAAATTAAAAACGTCAGCCCTATATGTTTTAGATACCTAACTATTCTTTTTTTCATTTTTGAACTTAAAATAGGTAGGGACTCCTTTCTTTTCAAGCAATAGGGATAAACGGCTATATAAGAGGGACACAAAAACCTTGCAAAGGTATTAAATCCTATTGGAGTAAATTCATCCATTACTTTTGTAGTATGGGATTTTTGGATTCCTAATGCTTATTAAGGTGGAAATAAGTTAGTGAGCAAATTAATGTACTTATTATAATGAGCGATTTTCAAGCTTATTCTTCGTTAAAAAGCCTCGCCGATGCTAAGGCATCGCCTTGGCTACCCGTCCGTATTGCGGTTCACAAGTTTGCACTTGTTCATGCCTCGACTAAGCCTGAAACTCATCCCATTTTAATGGCAAAATAATTCTGCTCACTAACTTAAGTAGTTTAATTAATCCGTAACGATTCGGTCTGTAAGGTTAAGGCATTCTTTTATCAGTCTGCAGGCTTTCGGCGCTTTCTTATAGTATTTCTAAAATCCCAATGACTCAATCAAAAGTCGCAGCCCTTCAGGCTGCAAATGGAGTTTCTGGACTACTAGGGACGATGTCCCTAGTTTTGGGATCATAGCCCTTCAGGCTATTTAGTCAGTTTTCGTTTGAGCTGGATAGTTACATTAATCCTTGTTTTTTTTTCTTTTTCAGGACGCAGAAGTTGATTGAATGGTGTCTACTTATTTGAGGAAAAGACGTTTCCTTTTTTCAAGAAACCTGTTGCAATTCCGTCGACAATTTCGTGATGTTCCTTCAATACTTCATAAACCTCTATTGCCCATTTTTCGATTAAGGTTTTACATTTTAGTTCATCTTCCTTTACTTTCAAAACTTCTGTTGTAGTAATTCTCCCTCTTTTCAGAACAGGAGGTGGCCATAAATATTCCTCTTCTTTACCTTTCTTATATTGATTTAAATGCTCACTTAATTTTGGAGATAATTTGTACGTCCATTTAACTTTATATTTAATCATTAAATGTAATCTTGTCAAATGAAAATGATTGTTCCATCTTCCATGAATCTCAGGATGTTGAAGCGTATGCGAATCAACAATTAGAAATCTATACCTATGGTTTTCTTCTTTTGAAAAATTAATACGCTGAAAACCTACATTGAATATTTCGAGGCATTCATGTATCCCCTTCTGCGTTTCTGCACCGCAAAATTGACAGGCTCCGAAATCCTTTAGAATCACTCCATTCTTTTCAGCTAAACTCATGTAGTCTTGCATTATTCAATAATATTATTTTTAGAAATTAAGTAAATGCTGTTTTTGAGTAATGAATTTTGTTGCTAATCGAAGAACGCTCGGAGTCTCATAGCCTTAGCTATGAAGGCGAGAACGAGATGAAGATCAGGAACAATATTTCCCTCGAAGAATGATCTTGGATTGAAGCATTTACTTGTCATCGCTTTGCTACGAACACTAGCACCTATGCCATACGAAGCACATGCGGAGTATCGACATTATGTCCTTGTTAGATACATTTACTTTGTGTTTTTGGAAGTATGTATTTTCCATTTTTTCTTAAGATTAAACCACCTGCCTATCATTCTCAATCCTGACCTTACCAACCCATAGGAAAGTCCCAATAACCAGACTCCTAAAATTCCAGCGTAGCCTCCTAATCCAGATCCTTCTGCTAGAAAAGACACAGCAAAACAGGTAAATACAATTCCAAGTAAAACGATGAGACTCCCAAAGGTTTTTTTCTCCTCGGAAGAATACACTTTTATTTTTGCAACATCCTTCATTAAAACTTTTTCCTCCTTCCCTTTGCTTAGAATAGTTAAAACCTCTTTATTTAATGCTGAAAATACTCCCTTTATTTCCGTTTCATCATTTAGCTTTATCTTTATTTTTTGTTTCAGCTGAATGATTCTCATTTCCTGAGTTTTATTTTCTATTAGAACCAGGCTATCACCTTCACTAACATTTTTTTTGTCGACAAGGGATCTATTCACCCCAAATGCATTTAGGCTAAATAGAAAAAAAAGAGTAAGCAATCCAAGTCTAGTAATTGTCATTTTCTTTAGGTTTATATTTAGGGGTTTAGCTAGACTGCGTTTTAATGCGGTTTAGATTTTATTAATATCCGTTTTTATTTTTTTTCTTTCCGCAAAATTTTCTCCATTTTACGACCTCTTGCCAATTCATCAATCAGCTTTTCCATACGCCTGCATTGTTTATACAATTCAAATTCATCCTCTATTTCTTCTATTCGATAACCACAAACGACTCCTTTAATCAAGTGTGCGTTTGAATTTATTTTGGCTTTTTGAAAAAATGTTCTAAAAGTTACCTTTTCATCAATAAGGGCTTGTAAAGCATCTTGATCAAAACCAGTAAACCATTCAATTACTTGATTGAGTTCTTCTTTTGTTCTATCATTTTTTATCAATCTATTCAGGTAAAGTGGATAAATGGATGCAAATATCATATTGCCAACTTTTTCATTTTTTTCGGGGGTAACTTTCATTTTTGTTTGATTTTGATTTGATTGATACTAAGTACATTGTAAAGTAATTAACTTTTATTTTTGATGGTCTCTTTTACGTTTTGGACTTCCTCAAATTCTCCTTAAATAGCGAGGCTATTCGCGTCAAATTTGAGTCGCCAAATCAAAAAACAGCCTCGATCAAAATTTAAAATAATTTACTTTACAATGTACTAAGGGTCCCGATCGGTGGAGGAGCTAATCGTCCTATCGATTGTTGTCTACTTTTGCTAGACATTAAATTGTCTTAAGTGATGGTCTAAATGCTTATAGATTCCAGTCCCCCATTGTTTTGAGCTAAGGTTTCCAAAATAAGGATGCGGGTGTTTTTCACATTTTTCCATACCTTTTTCTGTTAAATATATAATTTTACTAATCAGTATTTCTTTTTCTTTAAAAAAATCTCTTTGATCTATGATCTTTGATTCTTTTGTTGTCGGTGCGTTTTTCTTGAATGGCTTATCATTGTAATAGATGGATTTAAAAAAGGAACCGAAAGTCATTCCCAGCAACAATAATGCTTTGTTGGGTTTTCTTTCTCCAGTCGCTAATCGAAGAGAAGAAGTACAATGCGCTAACATTTGACTTACTTCCATTTCTCCCCATTGCCTTTCTGTTGAAGGATTTAGATTATTTATTCGATTCATTATTTCTTTGGTTGTTTCTTGGTCAAAAATATTTTTCATCTGATTTCCTTTTATTTTTGAACTAATGTTACACTTTGTCTTTGAGCCTAATTCTCTTTTTCCAGTTTATCAATTCCTCCTAAAATTTCGATTTCGCAATCAAGTGCCCTCCAATAATCAAACAATTCGAATGCTAGCAAATATCCTTCTTTTAATTTCAACTACTCCTCAACCATACATTAAATTCTTTTATCCGCTTTCTACTCACAATAAATTCTGTGTCAATCAAAGCATTAATATCCAACTTGAGGCGATGATAAAAATAGGGATAAATTTTATCAATGGAATTGACTTGAATGATTTGCTTGCGATTGATTCTAAAAAAATGTGCTGAGTTAAGGTCATCTTCAATGGCATCCAATGACATGTCGATGATGAATCTCTTTTTTGTTTTTGTCATAATAAAAGAAATGGAGTCCTCTGAATAAAAATAAAGGAGGTCTTCTACTTGAACGAAAGTCATCGAATTCCCCTCCTTTACGATAAATCTTTTTTGCCCTTACCCTTGACGAGATTGTTCATCAATTTTTCAATGGTTAATTTGTCAATGACCGCTAAGTTAGTGCTGGTGGGGCCGTTTACTCGATTGTAGCCAATCTTTATTTTTTTTCGAATTTCATTATTCATTCCCAGAATCCAGATCAATACTATTAGAAAAGTTATTTTTTGAATTAAAGGAAGCCATTCAATAAATTCAGTTGAATAGTAAATTATATTATTCATTCCCAATAAAATCATACAGATGACTCCTGTTATTTTTAAATTAAATAATTTGCTGTTATAGATTTCTTTGATTATCCCAATCACAGCTATTAATCCAAATAGACTTGATACTATGGTCATTAAATTATGATAATCCGTAAACATCAATGTCGCAAAAATCATTGACAAAATTCCCGTTACCTTTATTGTTTTTTTCCATAGATTATTTTGAGTTATGATTTCAGCAAATTGATAGAAAAAAACACTTACACTAAAGCATAATATTGTCATTGCTGATATAGCAAATGGTCTTGCAGAGTTTATTTGTCCATTCATTCCATTTTTGCTCATTAAATTACACCAATAATTATTTATCCAATCAAAACCAATTGATTCTAAATTTTCTTGTGACCCGCCTGGGTATAAATTTGATGAATAGTAATACAGAATTGAAAAGGTGATTATTCCTCCAATTGGAATCCTATTTAATATCAATTCTATTTCTTGTTTTTTCACTTTCATTTTTGTCTAATTGACTTCCCCTATGTAAAAAGTAGTAACTTAAGAAGACAATTCAAAAAAAATTTTGAATTGAGTAGTTCCTTTTTTTTTCCATAGAAGCTAAGGCCCTGAGCTAAACGCCGTTTTTCCCACTAGGGAAAATGGTTGGTTTTAGTTTTTGTTGTCGGTAGTTTGTATTTCAAAGGTTTTATTCTCTTAAATGAGAATAGATTTTTGGTTCTAAGTGAATCCATTTGGTCTAGTAAGTAAGAGAAAATTAAAGCAAAAAGGTTTCCCGCAGATTGCGCTGATTTACTTTTAGAAATGTTTTGAGTCCTACCTGATTGTATTAATAATGAAGTTTAGAATTAAATGCTATAATATGCTTTATTCCATAGGAACTCCTTGAGTAGAAATTATTTTCTTAGTTCTTTTAAACTATATTTGTTTTTTTTAGTCCTATTTAAATTAAGAAGTTGTTTTAAGGTTTAATCAACACTTTGCTTATACAAAACAATTTACTTTTCATTAAAGAATAGATTTTGAATTTACAATAGAACCATCCATTACTTCAAAATACCAATATTAACATGAAGGCAAATTTTCACCTACTATTCACTGTTTTTACATTCTTTATCTTTTCTTTTTACTCGTCAAATGCTCAAACTGATCCAAATCAACCAAATATCTTATTGATCATTGCTGATGATATGGGGACTGATGTAACTCCCGGTTTTTTGGGTGGACCACTAATGCCAACAACTCCATTTTTGGATGAACTGAGAGAAACGGGTGTCTCTTTTACCAATTGTTGGGCTTCTCCGCAGTGTACTCCAACAAGAGCTGCAATTATAAGTGGAAAGTATGGTAACAATACTGGGGTAAAACAACCACCTGGAAACCTTGACTTAAACCATATCTCTGTTTTCAATGAGCTGAGCACGCAGACTTCAAATGCCTATGACCAAGCGGTTATTGGTAAATGGCATATATCCTCTCCTCATGATTATAATCATCCAGCTCAACATGGGCTGGACTTTTATACAGGTGTTTTTGACTCGCAGGTAGATGATTATTATGAATGGGATAAAGTCGTAAATGGGGTTTTAGTGGAAGATGTAACAACTTATGCTACGACCGATTTTACAAATGAGGCCATTGATTGGATTAATGATAGAAACGCGCCTTGGCTTCTAGGGCTAACACATGTCGCACCTCATGGCCCTTTCCATGTACCTCCTGCTCATTTATATTCAATATTTCCCGTAGGTACCAACCTGCGGAAATATTTGGCCTCCATTGAAGCAATGGATACCGAATTGCAAAGACTAAAGGAAAGTATACCTGAGGCTGTTTACAATAATACCATTGTTATATTTATTGGAGATAATGGCACACCTAGTAACATTATACAAACTTACCCCGCAGGTCGAGGAAAAGGAACGATATATCAAGGAGGTTTAAATGTCCCTTTGATTGTATCAGGTCCTGGAGTTACTAGAATAGATGAGATGGAAAATACAATGGTTAATGCTACCGATATTTTTGCAACTATATTGGAAATGACAGGAGCTTCTCTTCCTGGAGGAAAACATAATAGCTATAGTTTTTATGATTTTCTTTCCAATTCCGCAGCCGTTGGAAGACCTTATAATTATATGGATTATGAAAGTAACGGAACAGGAGGAGATGATTTTACTATTCGAAATAGTCAGTACAAATTATTACAATTTTCAGATGGAAGACAGGAATTCTATGATTTACTGAATGATGAATTCGAAGCAACCGACCTACTACTGGGGACCTTAACTACTCAGCAACAAGCAGCTTTTGATGATCTTGAATTGGAAGCAGTTTATATTCGTATAGATTGGTCGTGTCGAGATTTGATACAAAATGGGGCAGAAACTTCTGTTGATGTAAATGGGACGTACTGTAATATAGTTCCCACTTGTGCCTTTAACAATACAACAAACACTACGAACATAGGTTGTTGTGATTCTCCAAATGGAGAAAGTGAGCATTACGAAATAGAATTTGAAGACATCAGAACGCTCTCTACCAATAATTTCCCTGACCACAGTTATTGTTACAACAGTCCTGCACAAATGCCAACTCCAACTAACCATGTTTTCTTTATGGATGCTACTCCTGTTCAAGAACCGGAATCTAGCTCTATTCTAAATCCA
>CALLVY010000477.1 GCA_938015925.1 uncultured Saprospiraceae bacterium | reverse complement strand
TCGAACCATCTTCAAATTATAGAGATAGATGCTGATCACAAAAACCAAATAGGCCGTCCAGCGATAATCGATATGGAGGAGTTCGGAAAAGGTATAAGGCATCCAAAGCAAAGGGAAATAAGTAGGCGCTACCGTCCATCCAGGAAATTCAATAGGAGCATAGACTTTTTCTCCACCCAAAAAGCGGCGGACATAGGCTTCCAGAGAAGGAAGAATATCAGAACCCATTGGATCTGAGGGGTATTTTTGAAAAACGACCATCAGCAAAGCAGCAATCACCAGGGCACTAAATAAAGTGACCGACAGGATCATCAAAGCATTATTGTACCGCTGATAATAATCCAAAGAAATAGCAGAAGGACTTTTTTTAAAACCCGCCAGGTATAAGGCTGCGACACAAGTCATCAGACCACCAGCGAGCCAAACCACCGGACTCCAATAAAGTCCCAGTTTGCCTATCCAGAAAGTCTGCATGGCTAATTCTATAAAAACTCCTAAAAAGAGTAAAATCAATAAGGAAATACGTTTCGATTTGGACAACTCCATAAGATGTGTAGTCTTGCTTGCTCTTAGAACAGGTTTTAAATTGCTCTTTGCTATGCGTAAAATTAATAAATTCTAGGAATCAGTAGGGAAATAAAAAAAGACAATGTTCTTTATTCTTTGATCTCTACTTCCTCCCAATTGCCTTTATCTGGCAAAACAGACTGTAGTTCATCAATCACCAACGTTTTAGACCATCGATCATGCCAGCCCAGTTTGCTGCTTCCCAAGAAAGAAAAAGGTTCGAAAGGAACAATGCGGATAAAACTACGGGCAATAATATCCATCACCTCCGGGGGGTGACCTTCAATGGTAAGTACTCTGGTCTTGGTCACTAATTTGCCCAAAGAACGACCTTCCATCAGGCCTTCTACGAGCAGGTAATACGTCAGGTAGAAAAGAGAACCTTGCAACTGACTTTTTAAATCACCAGTGGTGGAAGGAGTGATGCTATAGCCCAAGCCATCCAAGAAGACATAAAAAAGTGAAACCGCAATGATCAATGCAAAATAATCAACGACAAAATTGATTAAGCGTTTTTCTTTACTGGCAAGAACCAATTGTGCTTTTTTACCAAGCAAGGCATCATCTAATAAATCTTCTTCCATGTTTTCTCAGTACTTATTAGTATTTATTCTAAAAAAAATTGGTGGATTCCTTGATCAACAAAAGCGTCCACTAACTAATTTGGTGCTCTGGTAAATCCCGTGTGTACGTCAAGCAAAAAGAAAAACAAAGACTTGTGTTGAGCTTGTCGAAACAAGCCTTTGTTCTGCTTTTTGCTTGACCACAGGATTCAGTTCACTTCGTTCATGGGCCTCCTTTGTCGGATTGTCCAAGAACGATTAATTTTAGTCTTTCAACAAGTTTCCTTTTCCTGCCAAATCCAACAAAAAGGCATAGTCCATTGCAGTTTCTTTATGTCGGGCAAAACGGCCAGAAGAACCACCGTGACCAGCGTCCATATTGGTATGAAGCAATAACTTGTTTTGATCGGTTTTTAAATCGCGCAGGCGAGCGACATACTTGGCGGGCTCAAAATATTGAACCTGCGAATCATGCAAACCCGTAGTCACCAGCATATGCGGATAATTTTTGGCTTCCAAATTATCATAAGGAGAATAGGATTTGATATAATCGTAATATTCCTTGTCATTAGGATTTCCCCATTCATCATATTCGCCAGTGGTCAAGGGAATGGTTTCGTCGAGCATGGTCGTGATCACATCTACAAATGGTACGGCCGAAACAATGCCATTCCAAAGATCAGGACGCATATTCGAAATGGCTCCCATGAGCAAGCCACCAGCACTTCCTCCCATTGCATAAAGCTGACCTTTGCTGGTATATTTTTGATCGATTAAATACTCTCCACAATCTATAAAATCATTGAAGGTGTTTATCTTTTTGAGTAATTTTCCATCCTCATACCAATGTCTTCCCATTTCTTCTCCTCCACGAATATGTGCAATCGCATAAACAAAACCCCGATCTAATAAACTCAGGCGAACCGAACTAAAGTAAGGTTCCATACTATTGCCATAAGATCCATATCCATAAAGCAATAGGGGCGCAGATCCATCAATGGCTACTCCTTTGCGATAGACAATACTAATCGGCACCTTGACGCCATCCCGGGCGGTCGCATTGAGGCGAACAGATTCGTAGTTGGCTGGATCAAAAGTCCCGACTACTTCATCTTGCTTAAGCAGAGTCAACTGCTTTTTCTTCATGTCGTAGTCATAAATGGTATTAGGCGTTTTCATCGATTGGTAACCGATACGAACCAGGTCTGTATCAAAGTCGAAATTGACACTGCCATAAGCAAGACAGGCTTCTTCGCTAAATTTGATATAGTGTTCTTCTCCGTCCCAAGGTCGAACCCGTAGAGCGGTGATGCCATTCTTTCTTTCAGATAAAACCAGATAGTCCTTAAAGATTTCCATGTCCTCTAGCAAAATATCTTTGCGGTGTGGAATGACTTCAGTCCAGTTTTCTCTGCTGGTAGCAGTGATTGGACAAGATAAAAGTCGGAAATTTTGAGCTTCCCAATTGGTGAGGACATAAAACTTATCGCCATAGTGGTCGATAGAATATTCTAGTTTTTCCGCCTTGTTGCGAGCTTCGAATAGGGTCCATTCTCCATCCGGGTTGTTGGCATCCAGGAAGCGATATTCTGCGGTGAGGGTTTGGTAAGAACCGATCACGAGGAATTGATTAGATTTTGTTTTGTAAACGAAAGTGTTGAAGGTTTCGTCTTCTTCATGGTAGACCAATTGGTCATTGGCCGCATCCGTTCCTAGTTGGTGTTTGAAAATTTTATACGATCGTAAAGACTCATCTTTTACGGAGTAGAAAACGGTTTTATTATCATTGGCCCAAGTAGAAGATCCCGTGGTATTGGGGATTTCATCTGCGAGGAATTCTCCGGTTTCTAGGTTTTTAAATTTGATGGTATAAATTCTTCTACCCAAGGTGTCTTCCCCAAAGGCTACGATTTTATTATTGGGACTGACTTTCAATCCTGCGGCAGTATAGTAAGAATGTCCTTCAGCCAAATCATTGGCATTCAGCATGATTTCTTCCGCTCCTTCCAGTGATTCTTTCTTTCTGGAATAGATAGGATATTCTTTTCCTTCCTCATAACGAGTCAGGTAGAAATAACCATTCTTTTTATAAGGCACGGAAGAATCATCTTGTTTGATTCTTCCCACGATCTCTTTGTACAGTTCTTCCTGTAAGCCTTCCGTATGTTTTAATTGATTTTTAGTATAGTCATTTTCCGCATTGAGATAGGCAAGCACTTCTGGATCCTCTCTTTGGTTGAGCCAGTAATACGTATCATTGCGTACATCTCCATGCTTAGTCATCTCATGGTCAACCTTTTTGGCCTTTGGTGGTACAGTAGCAGTATTTGGATTCATTGGATTAGTGATGTTTTGGTCCGATGTTACAGATTTTGGATTAGAATGGTTCTCTTTAGATTGGCAAGAAGCAAAGAAAACTAATAGTACAATGATGGATTGCGCTAAAAGCCATTTAGATTTAAGGGAAAGAAGCATTCTTTTTTATTTTAATAATTAGCTACAAATTTAAGGGAATTATACCGTCGAATGGCAGAATTGAATAGGTTTTTCGAATATGAATGTGTTTGACTGGATTAGCTTGATGAAGAGTACTAAGTTTTTTACATCAGTACTCCAATGCCTCAACTAAGGTCGATGCTCCATCAGATAGGAGGAATTATTCTTTTATCCGAGATTTTTACCGATCTAACACCCATCTATCCACTTTTCGTCGTTTAAGCCACTCTGTTCTCGAAAAAACACCTATTATTGCCATTGCATGCAGCCCAACACATCATATAGGCAGATTTTAGCGATTTCTACACCAATCATGTTGGGAAGTGCGGTCCAGAATATCATTGCCCTCAGTGATAGCGTTTTCCTCTACCATTTATCAGAAACAGATTTTGCAGCCATTGGCTTTGTCGGGGTTTTTTACCTGATCGTAGCGGCTATTGGTTTTGGCTTTTCTAAGGGAGGACAGATTATCATAGCAAGAAGGGTAGGGCAGGCCAATTATCGAGAAGTAGGGCGAAGTTTTTATGCCATGCTTTATTTCGAATTGGCTTTGGCTGTCGTCATGTTTCTTTTTATGAAATTTGGCTGTCAATATTTTTTCGCCCTTTTTGTCGATTCCGATATTATTTATACCAAAAGTCTGGAATACCTGGATTATCGAGCCTATGGGGTTTTCTTTTCCTATACAGGAGTCGCTATTGTGGCTTTGTATACGGGAGTAGCGCGACCCATGTTTATCATGGTAGATACCCTTATCCTGGCAATAGTCAATATTATTCTCAATTATGGATTGATCTACGGTTTTAATGGATGGGGGATTCAGCTACCCGCGATGGGGATTGCTGGTGCT
>CALLVY010000476.1 GCA_938015925.1 uncultured Saprospiraceae bacterium | reverse complement strand
ATCAAAGGAGCACGTGGATTGACCGCCAATGAATTAATCAAAATAGAAAACACCTCAACAGAAACTAATGGCTAACATTACAGAGCAAATCAAAAAAAATCTTCGAGAATTTAGTCCTACGACTTTTGCCGTTGATAATGCCACGAGTGTCATTATCCTAACGCTGATGATTTTCTCTTTTGGTATCTGGTCTTACGTAGATATGCCAAAGGAACAATTTCCCGAAGCTTCTCTTCCTACGATTTTCGTCAATACGCCTTATCCCGGAAACTCCGCCAAGGATATCGAAAATCTAGTGACCCGTCCGATTGAAAAAGAACTGCAATCGATCAACGGCGTAAAAGATATCAAATCAACTTCCGTACAGGATTTTTCTAGTATTACGGTAGAGTTTGGTTCGGACACCAATGTAGAAGATGTCCTCCGTAAGGTTAAAGATGCCGTTGATAAAGTCAAAGGTACCTTACCGAGTGACTTGCCTTCTGATCCGCTGATTCAAGATGTCAACTTTGCAGATATTCCGATCCTAACGGTTAATATCAGTGGTAATTATGGGATGGCGGAACTAAGAGGCTATGCAGAAAGATTGGAAGACGAAATCGAATCCATCTCGGAAGTCAATGAAGTGGATCTCAAAGGTGCCGTGGAACGAGAGATGAAAGTGGATGTGGATTTATTGAAAATGGAATCCATGCAAGTGAGCTTTGGCGACATCGACAATGCCATCCGCTCAGAAAATATGAATATGTCTGGAGGAGAGATCGTTAGCAATGAATTTAGAAGAGCGATACGGGTAGTTGGAGAATTTAAAGATGCGGAAGAGTTGGAAAACTTGATCGTAAAAAGCGAAAATGAATCGCCCATCTTTTTAAAGAATATTGCCAAAGTCTCTTTCGGTTATAAAGAACGAACGAGTATTGCGCGTTCTGGTGGCTTTCCCGTGATCTCTTTGGATGTAATCAAACGGAAAGGAGAAAACCTACTGGACGCTTCTGATAAGATCAAAGTGGTCGTGGCCAAAGCACAAGAAGAGTATCTGCCAGAATCGGTCAATGTCAGTATTTTCAACGACCAATCGATCAATACCAGAAACCAGGTTTCTTCTCTCGAAAATAGTATTATCTCCGGGGTGATCTTAGTGGTTTTGGTACTGCTCTTTTTCCTCGGTATTCGAAATGCGATGTTTGTAGGAATGGCGATCCCTTTATCCATGATGATGGGAATCATGATCCTGTATTTTATGGGAACCACCATGAATATCGTTGTTCTCTTTGGGCTGATACTCGCTCTGGGATTACTGGTGGATAATGGGATTGTGGTGGTAGAGAACATCTACCGCTATATGCAAAATGGCTATTCGGGAAAAGATGCCGCGAAGTTTGGCGCAGGAGAGGTAGCCGTACCGATTATTGCTTCTACGGCCACCACGCTAGCCGCCTTTATACCGCTTGCTTTCTGGCCGGGATTGGTAGGGGAGTTTATGAAATACCTTCCGATTACCTTGATCGTTGTTTTGTCTTCTTCTTTGTTTGTGGCTTTAGTCATCAATCCGGTATTTACTTCCAAGTTGATGAAGATTGATGAAAAAGAAGAGGATCAAGTTATTCGAAATCGCAAACGCAGAAATGTTATCATCGGAATGGTGGTGATGTTGATCCTTGCCTTGTCTGGTCATTTTACAGGAGTTCAATGGATGCGTAATTTGTTTGGAATTGCCCTCGTCGTCACTATGGTGAATTTCTTTTTCCTACGCTCCGCGTCATTCTATTTTCAAAATAAAGCCCTTCCCAAATTAGAGCGGGCTTATAACAAGTTTATCAAAGGCGCCTTACATCGCTATGTACCTGTTGGGGTCTTTTTAGGAACGATCTTTCTCCTTGTTTTTGCCATTTGGCTATTGGGACAAAACGCACCTAAAGTAGATTTCTTTCCCTCTGCGGATCCCATCTATGTCAATGTATTTGTTGATTTACCTCTGGGTAAAGACATCAGTGCTACCGATGAGATTATGAAAGATTTGGAAGCAAAAATAGGAGAGGCCATGAAGCCTTATGGCGCAGTGGTAGAAGAAGTCTTGTCTCAAATTGGAGAAAATACGGGGGACCCTAATTCTCCTCCCGAGCCAGGAACCTCACCACACAAAGCTCGATTGACCGTCTCTTTTGCACCTTATGAAAAAAGAGGAGGAGTGTCGACTATAGATATCATGGAAAAAATCCGGGAAACAGCTAAAGGATATCCAGGCGTACAAATTGCCGTAGATCAAAATGCAGATGGCCCTCCAACCGGGAAAGCGATCAACCTGGAATTGAGAGGAGATGATGCGGACAAACTCGCTGTTTTGTCAGAAGAAGTAATCGGGTTTATCAATAGCAAAAACATTCCTGGAATTGAAGAACTCTTGGCAGATGTAAAAATTGGAAAGCCAGAATTGGTAATCAATATCAATCGATCTGCTGCCCGACGCTATGGTATTTCTACTTTTGCGATTGCAGATGCCATTCGAACTTCTGTATATGGAAAAGAAGTGTCGAAGTATAAATTAGGAGAAGAAGAGTACGATATTTTTCTTCGACTCGAAGAACGTTACCGTTATAATGTAGGTAATTTGCTCAATCAGAAAATCACTTTCCGAAATCCAGCCAATGGACGGATTAGTCAAGTGCCTATTTCTGCCGTAGCAACAGTAGAATTTACCTCTACCTATAGTTCCATTAAAAGGAAAAATCTAGAGCGGGTGATTACGGTGTATTCCAATGTGACGAATGATTATAATGCCAATGAGATCGTAGCGGAGCTACAAGAATTAATGACTGACTATGAATTTCCACTAGGTTACTCCTACGAATTTACTGGAGAGCAACAGCAGCAAGCGGAAGATGTTTCCTTTTTATTGGGCGCTTTTGTTTTGGCCATCTTTAGTATTTTTCTGATCCTTGTGGCTCAGTTCAATTCCATTAGTTCGCCTTTTATTATCATCATGTCGGTCGTGTTTAGTACCATTGGTGTGTTTTTGGGCTATGTCTTTACGGGAAGTGATATTGCTGTGATTTCAGCTGGGGTAGGAATTATTTCCTTAGCAGGGATTGTTGTAAATAATGCCATTGTACTCATTGATTATATCAATCTGGTGATTCAACGAAAGATGACCGAATATGGATTTACGGATTTAAAAGAATTGAGCAAAGCAGATGTAAAGGACGCTGTAATAGAAGGTGGAGGAACGAGATTGCGTCCGGTATTGCTAACGGCAATCACGACGGTATTGGGTTTGATTCCACTGGCGATTGGTTTTAATTTCAATTTCTTTACCCTGATTTCCCGATGGGATCCTCAGTTTATTTTGGGAGGAGACAATACGGCATTTTGGGGGCCGATGGCCTGGACGGTGATCTATGGATTAACTTTTGCGACCTTCTTGACCTTGGTTGTAGTGCCGGTTATGTACTGGTTGATCTATCGTTTTAAAATGTCTTTGTCAAAAAGTTTTGGTAAAAAATAGTCATCAATAAAACTATCTACAAGGTGTATATGGCAAAAATGGGGCTTAATTTGATTTTTAGATTAAATGTTTGAAGTGAAAAAATAAGCATCAAGACTAAGCCCCATATGAATGGATTTTCTTTTTTTCTAAAGAAAATATACCAATAATTTCAAGGGAAGCTACATGACGGTAGCTTCCCTTGTTTTTTTTGGCAAGGAATTTTCTATAAAAATGTTACAGAATATTATCCCCTCTTTTGATCTCCTCGGAATTGCATAACAGATAGGCGATCAACAAAACTCCCCCCCACTGAGAGAAATTAAGACAAAATAGCTAGTTAGTATTAATGAAAAATTCTATATCCAGCTTTTTTCATTGTCACAGAAGGATACCAAATAGTGGAGCTTCCTTTTTGTAATACAACTATCTTAGCTAAGTTGAATAATCTATTTATAGTTTTATTTTATCCAACACCAAAATGAGAATTAACAAGGAAAATTATACCCATTATAACATGAGAAACAACCAACACATCTTAAGAAAACCAGGTTTGCTTTTGTTGCTTGCATTCCTCTTTTCTTCTTTTCAGGCTATCGCAACTCCGCCAGTAAAGTCGATTCATACGTCTATGGAAATCGTTTCTAAGTATGTACAAAAAAAGTACAAAAAAGATGCAGTAAGATTAGCTTTGAGGTTGAGCTCAGAAAATAAAAATTATCATGCGCTGGATATTAATGTATCAGACAATCTAAAGAGTTCGATTTATGATGCACTGGTTTCTATTCACCTTTCTAATCTACCGGATGCTCAAACTGTTACGCGTTTGCATAAACTGCATACCTTTCCTTCTCCTACTGTAGATCGTTTCTTTTTGGTTTATGAACGAAAATCAGCATGGGCAAAGCCTTTGCGATTGGGAGAAAAGGAGACCGATAGTAAAAAGATGAATGAGCTATTGGAAAAATATGGCTTGGTAATTGATACCAACAGAGAGTGGGATGAAGAACACAATTCTCTTCACGTTAGAGCTAATGAGCCTCTAAATGTTGCCCGCTTAGTTGAAGAATTCAAAAAGATAGATGGTGTCATTAAGATAGACATGCTACAGCCAGATGGAGATGGAAATGATATTGAAGTGAAAGCCACAGAGGCGGGTTGGATGGTGAATTATATTCTAAAGTTTGAGTCCTGTATTAGTGGATGTAAAAAACGCCACTACTGGAGTTTTGAAGTAAATGAAGAAGGCGATGTTATTTTCCTTGGAGAGTTTGGAGATGAATTGCCAGAGTGGATGCGAGAAGAAAAACCATTGGCTGAAGGCCGGTGATCGCATCATCAATAAAATTGATTTTAACCGCTTTGTTTGATAAGCGTTTATATAAGAGTTGTTCATAGTTTTTGTTTTTTGTTTTGTCCCCCGGCACTGTCGGGGGAATTTTTTTTCCCCTTTTCCTTTTCCCCCTTTATTTTTTTCCTTTTCGTATTATTTAATCCTAAGATCCCGAAAAGGTTCTTTGAATTTCCGTGAACTGTTTATGGAAAAATAGCTCAAAGAACCATCAAGAATAGTGTTTGTTCATAGTGTTTGTTTTTTGTTTTGTCCCTGTCAATATGTGTTGATGGGGTTTTTTTTTGTCCCTACTCCAAGTCGGCTCTATCTTTTCTGGTGAATATTCTTTACTTTTATTTTATGAGTTTAAGCAAAGAAAAAATAGCAGCCCTTCGTCGCGATTATCGGAGTCACCAACTTGACCTTTCTCAGGTCAACGAAGATCCAATCCTCCAATTTCAACAATGGTTTGAAGCAGCGCTGGAAGCGGAAGTTCCAGA
>CALLVY010000475.1 GCA_938015925.1 uncultured Saprospiraceae bacterium | reverse complement strand
ACGATTTTGGATCGAAAAAGTCAGAGTCAATGACCGTTATGATATATTGGGTTTTCAAAGTACACAGGCAGAATTCATTGCAGTGATGTTGATGGTGATTGGTTTGCTTGGAGTGGCCTTCTTGTGGAAGCGGGGGAAAAGGGAATAGATTTCTCGCGGATTTTGTTTTTTAAGCTTCCCGCAGATTTCCTTTAGGTTTGTAAAAAAGAATATATTTTTATATTCATCATAATCATCATGTGTAAAGATTTCTTTTTTGCTTCTTTTTTCTTTGTTAATTTAACAAGGAAAATGTGGAAAACTCCTAGGTATAATATCGAAGGCGCATTAAGCAGATTTCGAGGGTTAAAGACCCATTCTGCGTTTTAATCCTTCGATATTTTGGCCTTAGCCGAATACTTAGATAGAAAACCAGAGTTATCAGGCTCACTAAAGGTAAAAAAGTTGGCTATTGCTTTTACCTAGAAATTTCCACACTAATTGTAAATCATTAATTACAAAAGTATGGAATTCAAATTTATTTTAGGCATCGACATGAGTAAAGCATTCTTTAATTATTGTTTGATGACCGCAGAGTATGAGATTATCGAGCAAGGAAAGGTTGACAATCATCCAGATGCAATTTTTGCTTTTATTAGTAAGCTCTTACAAAGGTTAGGAATTAAAAAAATCGAAGACATTATTCTGGTAATGGAACATACAGGAATCTATGTACAGCATCTGAGCAACTGTTGGTTAAGCAAACAAGGCAGACTTAGCATTGTTGCTGCGACAAAAGTTAGCGAGCAACTAGGGGGAAGAAATGGCTGGGTGGAGAAAACAGATGAATTGGATGCTCGTAGATTAGCCGAATATGGAGTTCGTTACTCTGATCAGTTAACACTATGGCAAGCCAGGAAACAAAACATGGAACTTTTAAGAGTGCTACATGTCCAAAGAAAAAGATTGACTGAAGCACTTAAAATTTTAGAAGTTCCAGTAAAAGAGAGCATTGCCTTTGATTCTGAAGAAATCAGCTCCACTCTCCAGGATAACCAAACAGCAAGTATTAAGGCACTAAAGAGTGATCTTAAAAAAGTAGAAAAACAACTAAAAGCCTTAATCCGAAACGACGAAGAATTAAACAGACTCTTTGAGCTCATTACATCTGTTGATGGCGTCGGACCAGTTACCGCTAGAGAGGTTATTATTGCCACAGAAGCTTTTTCCAAATTTACTCCTGATCAAGCGAAATCTTTTGCCAGATACTCAGGAGTTGTTCCGCTCAAAAAGGAATCGGGTAAAATAAAAAGAAAGGCCAGAACTACTAAAAGAGCCAATAAGAAAATGAAAACCGTATTGACTATGGGAGCAACTTCGTTAATCGGAACGCTTTCTGATTTAGGAATCTATTATGCCAGAAAAATCGAAGAAGGCAAACCGCATTTTTCAATTATTAATGCCATGAGAAATAAATTAATCCTTAGGATCTTTGCCGTCGTTCGAAATCAAGTTATATATGACAAAAATCTTAATTTTATTTAATTATAGTTTGGAAATACCATAGAAAACGCTGATCTCGCAGAAATGACGTTTGAGCGTAAAAAAATCTGCGAGATCTGCGCAATCTGCGGGCCACCTTTTACTTTGGTTTTCTCTTTTTCTGCTAGGTCAAATGGATCCACCTAGGCCCCAAAATCATAGAATCCATAAAAAATAGGTCCTCTGTCATTACAACAAAGAACCTATTTAAGCGACAGCAGTCTATTCTTCCTTCAAACAGGAAGCGCTACGAACGGCACTCGCTTATTTAATTGACATTACTAGGAGCGGTCGTAGGAACCATATTGATATCCATAGTCGGATAAGGAATGCCAATGTTGTGTTTGTCAAATTCCTTCTTTACATTTTCTTGCATATAGAAAAAAGCATCCCAGTAATGTTCGCTTTTGACAAAAGGACGAGTGGCTAGATTGACGGAGCTATCGCCCAATTCGGCAACGACTACGCCCTGCTTAGGTTCGTTGAGGATATAAGGACATTCTTCTCCGACACGTAAAATAACTTTCCGCGCTTCGTCAATGCTATTATTATAACCAATCCCAAAGGTCATTTCTACTCCAACGGTTCCTTGTCCAGAAATATTGGTGATGATATTACTAGTAACCAGGCCATTAGGTACGATGATCTTTTTGTTATCCAAAGTTCTCAATACAGTATTGAAAATTTGTACTTCTTCTACTGTTCCGGTATTGTCTCCGCCGATGGTTACAAGCTCACTTACTTTGTAAGGCTTAAAAATAAGGATCAGCACTCCGCTGGCAAAATGCCCCAAGCTGCCCTGTAAGGCCATCCCAAGTGCAAAAGCCATTGCGCCAAAAATAGCAACAAAAGAAGTCGTCTCTATCCCAAACATCCCGGCGACAGACAATAACAACATGATTTTAAGGCCCGTATTGACTAATGAAGCAAGGAAGGGACGAATGGTTTCATCTACTCCTCTTTTGGTCATCATTCTTTTTAACATATTGGTAATCCAACCAATAATCCAAAAGCCAATGATTAACGTAAGTATTGCGCCAATAACCTTTGGTGCGTATTCAATTCCCATGCTGGTAATCTTGTCTAGGTAATCCATAATGTAAGTTCTTTGATTTTCTGTGTGAAATAAAATATTCGAGTAATTTCTAATCGATAGAAAGGTTCGTAATAGATGACGAATTAATCGATTCTATAAGTTAGACGTAATTTTATAGAAATGGTCATACCTTTGGGGCAACTTATTAAAGAAAAATGAAATTTGGATTATAAAAAACCAAAAAAGTACCACACCAAGGAGGAAGCACTGGATAAATTGCAGCGCTATTGCGTTTATCAAGATCGCTGTCACCAAGAAGTCCGTAGCAAATTATTGGATCTTGGGGTTTATGGCGATGATCTCGAAAATGTCATTACGGATCTCATTGCGGAAAATTTTCTCAATGAAGAGCGTTTTGCTTGTTCCTATGCCCGTGGTAAGTTTAGGATGAAACGCTGGGGAAGGATTCGGATCAAACAGGAATTGAAAAGAAGACAAATCTCTGCCTATTGCCTGCGCAAAGCCATGGAAGAAATTGACGAAGAAGAATATCTAAAGGTGTTAAGAGAAATGCTCGAAAAGAAACTAAAGACCGTCAAAGGCCCGAATCAATTCCAACGAAACGGCAAGGCTGGGACTTACGCGATTGGGAAAGGCTATGAATCTCATTTGGTCTGGGAAACGATAAAGAGTTTGCAAGCCAAGGGGTAAAGGTATTTAGAATCACTTCTAAGTCGGAAGTTCTAAATTACTCTAAAATTTGATTGAGCGATTCCTGAAAACTCAAAAAAGTCCCCAAGTCTTTATGTCCACCTCCTTCAATGGTATAGAAAGTATCCGTGAATTTTAATAATGGTTTTAGCTGCGCAGCAGAGCGATACGGCACAACGAGATCTTTTGTACCGTGGAAAATATAAATCGGATAAGGAACCAAAGGAATATGCTGGTCATTGTTGAAATGATAATCCAAAGGCCAAGGGAGGTAGAGCACAGGCATAGAAGTTTCCATGGCATGTTGGATATTATCAAAAGGCGTTTCCAAAATAAGACATCGAGCCTTTACTTTGGTCGCCAATTGCGAAGCGATAGAAGCACCAAGTGAACGACCATAAAGCAGGATCTGCTCCGGCGGAAATTTTTTGAGCAACCAATCATAAGCCAATTGAGCATCCCGATAATAAGCTGCTTCATCTGTCTCTCCCCCACTTTTTCCATAAGCTCGATAATCGATCATAAAGACATCATAGCCTCTTTGCGTCAGGTCGGCACTGTATTGTCCCCAACGTTGTAAGTTGTCTGCATTGCCATGAAAATAAAGGATCGCTCCTTTGCGAGGAAGTAGAGTAGAAAAATAAAGCGCATTTAAGGAAATGCCATCGGGAGTGGATAAAAAATGTTCTTCAAAAGGCGTCTCCAGTTCAAATTGAAAAGTATGATCGAGAGGCAAAGGATCTCCTTGGAAAATGATTTGCCGCTGAAAAGCATAGACGACAATGCTCAGTAGTATCCACAAAGTCAATAAGGTCGCCAAGAGGTAAAGAATATTTCGTATTTTCAAAGTGGTGATATTTAGAAGTCGTCAGCTCGACAGGTAAATGCCGAGCTGCAAAATTACAATTATCCATGCAGATTCGAGCATCCAATATTTCTACCGTGGTCCAACTCTCTCAGGAAATCCCCGAGTTGGAAAAACCTTACCCCGCAAGCGAATACGAAAAACGATTAAACGAAGTTCCACACTTGATATTGGTGGCTTTTGATGGCACTCAGGCCATGGGCTTCAAGGTAGGTTATGAGCGCGAAGGTTATTTTTATTCCTGGATGGGAGGGGTTCATCCCGACTTTCGGAGAAAAGGGGTGGCGCTGGCCTTAGCGGAAGCTCAGGAGGAATGGGCGCGGAGGCATCATTATCCTTCTGTCACCTTCAAAACCCGGAATCGCCTGAAAGCAATGCTTTGCTTCGCCTTGCAAAGAGGTTTCAATATCATCCAAGTCGATCCATTTCCAGAGCTTGGAGAGTATCGGATTTGGTTAAAAAAAGAATTGTAAGCGATTGCACAGACACTTATGGCATCTTTAATTGGTCTTATTCCGTTAGTCTACTATATTTGCTAAAATATATGCATTTAAAAAATGATTCTTTGATTCTTTACGAATCACAAAAAAAGGCCAAAGAAGAAAAAAAATAAATATGAACCGATTACTCCCCTTAGTGATATTACTCTTTTCTTGCCACCTCCAAGCCCAAGAGCTTTCTTATGGTTTTGAAGTTGGATTGAATTTTTCTCAATTTAGCGGCCCATCTGAAGTCGATGCAGCAGGAATCGATCTGGAATCCTTTAAAAGCTCTACAGGTTTTCATGTAGGAGGAAATTTACGTTTAAAATTTGTAGATCGCTTTGGAATGAAAGCAGAGATACTTTTTTCTCAAAAAGGGGGAAAGAATGTCTTTGATGGAAACGGCATACAAATTTTCAATGCAGAAAATGGAGATAAGATCCTGACCGCTGGTGCGCGGAAAACGATCATTTCCGTTACCAATTCTTATATCGAACTTCCGATTACGGGGTACTTTAGACCTGTTCCCAGAATAGAGTTGTTTGCCGGATTGCATGTTTCGGTCTTGGTGGGTTCTGCTGGATTCGGAGAATATACTTATACTGGCCAAACGAGTATTGGTAGCGATCCTATAGATTTTCTAGCGGAATTGAATCATAATTACAACAAAGACGAAGGAAGGGCAAATACAGAAATTGGAGAGTTCGACGAAACGATCACTTTCGATATCAATAGCAATAGCGTTACTTTTCCTCAGTCTCTCGGAGCTTATTATTTAGACTACGAAACGAAGAAAAATAAAAACTTCTACAATCCACTTGATTTTGGAATCGTCGGAGGAGCTCATTTTTATTTTAATGGAAGTCTTTACCTTGGTATCCGCGCCAATTATGGTTTAATCGATGTCACCAACAATGCTTATGATATCTCTCATGCTACCTCCAATGGTACCGAACAGATCGCTCGTGCAGATAAAGACACCAATTTTTCTTTGCAGGCAAGCTTAGGTTTTAGTTTTTAAAAACGTCGTACTAAAATCGGTCTTCTGTAAAAAAGGAATCCCGAATTTTGGAAAGTCCAAAATTCGGGATTGTTATTTAGAAAACGCTACCAGCGTTTCTTCTTTTCTTCCATCAATGCCCGCGCATTAAAAACTGCTTAGGTCCTGCTTCAAAAGAACTCACCGTTTGCTTTCCAGTCAGATAGAGATATAAAGGATCTCCTTTTAGTAAACTGATCTCTAACTGAAAACGTTCTTCCATTCCGACTGCTTCCGCATCTTCTCTTTGGGTGACTTTTTTGACTGGATATTTCCAGGTTTTATCTTCCGTAGTACCATCTTCATAAGAAAGGATGGAGCGGATAATTACAAAATATTCCTTTGTGATTTTAAGATTCTTTTTCACTTCTTCGTCGACCATTTCCTGGGTCACCGGAGGCATCGCCCCTTCGTCTACTTCAAGAACTGGAGCATCTACTATTTCCTCCTCTTCCATTTCTTCAGTAGCTTCTTCTGTTGCTTCCTCGCCTTCAGCAGGTTCCCCTAATTCGATATTGGTGATGGCTTCCTTTTTCTTCTTTTTCTTCTTTTTCTCCTTCGTTTTGTCGACGATAGTAATCGTTTCTATAAAAGAAATGCTGACACTATCTTCAGGGTTCAATCGCTCCTGAGTACCGACATCTTGGTGGATTTTAAGAAAAGGATAAATGGTTTTTCCCCAAAGACTATCAGGAGAAGGAATGACTAATTCCGGCAAATCCGTAAAGAAACTATTTTCTTCTTGGTCTAATTGCTCCGGCAATTCTGCCAGGAAAAAAATCATCTCGGCCTCCTTATTAGATCTTTTAAAGATCAAAGCTTCTACTTGATTGTTTGGGTTTTGGATGATTTTTAAATGTCCTTGAATCGTAGGGTCCCGGGCATTCATTAAAAGCATCTTAAAACCAAAGTCGGTAGTGTTGATATTATTCAAACTATAAACCCCTCCAATTTCTTCTCCCTTAACGTAGAGATTGTTTCGAGTGATCCCAAAAGAATATTCTCCTGGACTAATATCTGTTTCCATTTCGTCGCGCACTTCTACTCTGGCCGGACAAAAATTAAATCCAATCAGTTCTTCTACATCAGAGAATTTTCGATCAGAAATATAACTGTAAGTATCTTGAGCAGGCAACAAGCTTGTTACCCATACTAAAACCCAAAAGAACAATAATTTTTTCATGAGTTAATTTTAGAATTGCTGAATGCTTTTTTCAGCAGCATTAAAAATGTTTGAAATTATGGGCTTGAATGATCTTGTAAGCCAAGTTTAAATTTTCGAATTTACCAAAGCCATCACTTCTGCTTCCAACTGATCGGCTTTCTTAATCATGGCATTCCCTTCCTTTAACGTCTTTTCTACAAAATCCTTATCCTTAAGACTACCAGAATTAATTTTAGCATTTAAAAAGGCTCCATGGATGGCCGCTCTTGCGCACAAGGCACCGACTCCGGCATCTGTCACAGAGTTGGGATTACCCACTTCTGCCATCGCCTTAATGACATCAAAACTATCGAGAGAAAGACGCATCACTTCCATCGGTACCACAATGGCATGACGGGTAGCGGCCTGAATAGCCGCAGAACGTTCTTTTTTCTCTTCATCAGTGCCCTTTGGCAAGCGAAAAGAAGCCATGATGGCATTAAAGGCATGGGTGTCTTCATCTACCATTTTCAATAACTTATTATTGATGTCTTGGCCTTTTTCTGCCCAGGTAGAGAATTCTTCCCAACGATCATCCCAATCCCGCTTGTGAGAAGATAGATTGGCCACCATACTAGCTAGTGAAACGCCCAAAGCTCCAATATAAGCAGAGATAGAACCTCCACCAGGAGCAGGACTCTCAGAAGCGGTTTCATTGGCAAACTCCCGCAGATTCATTCCCAATAATGGTGCCGCATTGCTGCCGTCCAATTGGTATTCAATGATCTTTTTCTTTGGATCGAAAGGGGTTAACTCGTCTAATCCTAGTGATTTTACGGCAATTTTGATCAACTCTTTTTCAGAGACACCAATGGAACGTCGTTGTTTCTTTAAAAAGTATTTTCCGGTATCCAACATTACTTGTAGTGGAACCAAACCCACCAATTCTGACCCTGTAACTCGCAGTCCGCGTTTTTCGGCACTTTTACAACATTCCTCAAAAACAACATGCAATGGGCTAACGTTGATGTTGGTCAAGTTCATAGAAATTTGCGCAATCCCATATTCTTCGATATACCAACCAATCCCTTTTACATATTTACAAGCACCAGGCTCGCGCATTGGATTGCCTTCTTTATCCATTACAACTTTCCCGGTGATGGGGTGCCCTTCTCGTTTGGTTCGACCTTTTTCCCGCACATCAAAAGCCACAGAATTGGCACGGCGAACAGAGGTGGTATTGAGGTTGACATTATAAGCAATCAAAAAATCGCGGGCACCAATAGCCGTAGCTCCTGCTCTGGCATTAAATCGGGCAGGACCATAATCTGGTTTCCATTCTGAGTTTTGCAATTTCTCTGGAAGCATTTCGTATTCTCCGGCACGGACGGTGGCCAGGTTTCTTCGCTCCGGCGTACTGGCTGCGGATTCGTAGAGGTACAAAGGAATGCCTAAATCCTGTCCGGCTCGTTCGCCGAGTTTGCGGGCGTATTGAACCACTTCCTCCATGCTGATATTGGCAATTGGGATAAGAGGACAAACATCGGTTGCGCCCATCCGTGGATGTTCTCCCTGGTGTTTGCTCATGTCAATCAATTCGCTGGCTTTTTTGATGGCCAGGTAGGCGGCATGAATCACGGGTTCGGGTTCGCCGACGAAGGTGACTACTGTTCGATTGGTTGCTTTACCAGGATCTACATCGAGCAGGATAACGCCTTCGACGCTTTCGATCTCATCCGTAATTTGCTTGATAATAGTCATGTCGCGTCCTTCACTGAAATTGGGAACGCACTCGATTAATTGTTTGCTCATGTTGACTTTTATTTTTGGATTCTTTGACTGACTAAGAGGAAAGTGAAAGAACGTGTTTTTGTACAGGTGAAATTATAAGTTTTTAGGAGAAAGGGAAAAGAAAGCACTTACTTAATCCAGATTTTTTGAGGAATTTTTAAAAGGCCAGCCAACCCTTGGCCTACTTTTCCTCGTTTTCAATATTAAATAAGCTTGATTAACGAAAAAATAAGAGAGATGAAAAAAATACAATTTTTAGCAATTTGGAGCATGTTACTATTTTTTTCTAGTTGCAAAGATAAAGAGTTGGTAACACTGGAAGCGAAATACGATTCGACAGGAATCATTTATGGTTTAGATGTGGCCAACTGTGCTTGTTGTGGAAATTGGGTCATCGCCATTGATGGAAGTGAGGAGTCGGTTCAATTCTTAGAACTTCCGCAGGATTCGAATATTGATTTGGAGAATGCGGTATTTCCTTTAGAAGTTGCTTTGAACTGGAAGGTAGATGAAAGTTCTTTTTGTTCTTTTATCCTTATCGAAGACATTAGGTTAAATTGATTTAAAATAGAAATTGATTGGCTGTATTCGCCAATAAAAATCAGATACGATTAATCTTTAAACTCTAAAAAAAAACGCTATGAATAAATTAGGAATAATTGGAATGCTGTTGCTATTAGTGATTTGCTTTTCTTGTAAGGAGGAGGAATTAACTCAAGCGCAAGATCTTCAGAATTTAGATCAAATGCTTGCTGAAATTACAAGTATGGCAGCGAGTGTAACTTGCGACGATTCTTCGAAATGGCTTACTACCAGTTACGGAAGTAAAGCATGTGGAGGACCGGTCGGATATATCGCTTATTCACAAGATATTGATACGACCCTTTTTCTCGAAAAGGTAGAAGAACATAGAAAGGCAGAAGATGAATTTAATAGAAAGTGGGGAATCATTAGCGATTGTGCTTTAGCGGCCGAACCCAACGAAGTTCTATGTGAAGATGGAAAACCGGTATTTAATTAAAAAAAATAAAATTTTAGACATAACAACTTTCGCATAAACCAGTTAGATGGATGTTGACACGGTCCACTTTAAAGTGCGGTAAAGATATGGCAACTTCCTGGCTCAATGGAACGCAACTCACCGAATCGCATTGGGTACATTTAAAGTGAGCATGCTTGTGGTCGTGTGATTTTGTGCTACAAGTTGTTCCACATAAAGCATAATAAGTATCTTCATTATTGCTAAGTGCTTTGTGGATAATTCCTTTTTCCAAAAGCGTTTGTATCGTTCGATAAAGTGTGATCCTATCCGTTTGGTTTAGTTCCAACTGAATCTTAGAATAAGGCATGGCAGATTGATAATCTTGAATCAATTGCAAGACTTTAATTCGAGTGGAAGTGGCTTTTAAATTTCGCGCACTCAAGAGGTTTTTAGGAAAACTAGTTTCGTTGGACATGTTCTCTGTTTTAGAATTTTAAACTAATACCGAAGGTAGCATTGATGCCTAAATCGTCCGCAAAATAACGTTGGCGATTTAGGTAATCTCGGTAGGCTACATTTAGTAAATTATCTACTTTAGCGGTGAAGCGAAATCTGGTTTTGCCTACCTGAAGATCACTCGCTAATTTTGCCCCCAATAAATAATAAGCCTCCGGAGCGATAACAAAATCCTGCTCCGGCAAAAGATGTTGTTGTTGAAAAACGTATTGAGAATTTAATTCAATCGCTAAATTCTCTAATTGCTTTTTCCCAATAGGGATTGCTTGCAAAAATTCATAAGTAATCGTAGCACCAATTTTATTCGAAGGAATATAGATCAAGGGGAGTTGCTTGGTCAGATCATTGCCTCGGATAAAGCTATAATTCACTTTAGCGTGAAGCGAGTTATTGAATTGATATTTTCCCGAAAGGTCTAGGCCGAAAATTTGTGCATCTGTTTGCTCGTATTTGAAAACGGGAAAAGAACCTCTGATCGTTGGTCTGATTTCGTCTTGTGGGTTGAGGAAAATATAATCCTTGATGTGTTGATAGTAAAGCAAAGATTCAAAAGAGAAGGCGTGATTAAGCTTGCCTTTTAGTTCGATTGTGGATTTGATGCCTTGTTCCGTTCGCAAATTAGGATTTCCTTCTTCGATACCACTTACTCCTTGATGCAAACCATTGCTGTACAGTTCATTGATGGCCGGATTGCGCATAGACAATCCCAGGTTATAAGCCAGTTGAAATTTTTCATTGAAGGTATAAGACCAACCACCCGAACCACTGACGTTATGGAATTGATTATTGAATCTTAAAATTTCTCGTGGTGTCGTATTGCTAATGGCTGCGACATTTTGTAAACTAAAATCATAGCGTAAGCCTAATTCAAAGAAAGACTTGTTTTTTTGTTGGGTGGCTAGGAAATAAATTCCTGTTTGATAAGAAAAGTAATCTGGAATTAAAGGCAAGATTTCTGTTTCTGGATTATTGGTGTTGTCAACAATATCAGATTGGATACCTAATTTAATGCGGCCATTGTTTTTAGATTCTTTCTCATATTTCACTCCGAAAGAATAGGTATATTGTAGTAAGCTGAGTGCCGGAATATCGGTGCGTCCGCCTCGCCTGATATCAAATTCCCGCCGTTTATTGATTTGGTTGGCAAAAGTGAGGTCTAACCAATTCGATTCTGTGAAAAAGTATTTGGTATGGAGTTTTAATAGATGATGATTGACGCTTTGTTTGGGAGCTTCTATGGTGTAACTAAACTGCTCTTCTGTATTGAAAGGAACGTCGCGTTGAAAGGCTTCTTTCAGATTGTTTGGGTTGCTAATATGCGAGCCTCTAAGAACGCCCAGATAAGTATTGAAAGTGCTAAAGTACAAATCACTGTTCCACTTTTTGAAAAAGACTTTTTCCAATTGCAGTGCGAGGTTAGCTTCTTGATGTCCAGTATTATTCAAAAAATAATTGGGCGCCTTTTTATCACCACTTTTTTTCAAAGTACCATTGATTCGCCAGGATAGCTGAGGATGATACCTTTGCATTTGTACATTCAGGCCATTGCCTCGGCCATTGCTTTCAAAGAAATAACTGGCCTTGCTGTGCAGATGTGGTTCTCTTCCAATTTTACTGGGTTCGACCAAAACCACACTCCCCATGCTAGCCCCCATGTATTCCAAAGCACTAGTTCCTTTGATGACTCGAATTTTATTGGCCACCAAAGGGTCTATCTCGGGGCTGTGGTCATTGCCCCACTGTTGTCCGCTTTGGGAAATACCATTATTGAGAATCGTCAAACGATTGCCATACAGCCCATGGACTACCGGCTTGGAAATGCCACTTCCATTTTTTATCGCACTCACCCCTACAAAAGATTCCAAAAGGTTGGATAAGTTTTCGTTGGAATTATCTGCAATTTCCTGTTGATTTAGGGTCTCTGTACTTTGACTTGTTGTGGGATTTGCTGCTCCTGTTACGACGATACCATTTAGTTCATTGATCGAATGTTCCATCAAGAGAGTGAGGGTCGTATCGCTGTGGATGTGTAAGAAGATTTGCTGCGATTCACAGCCAATATGACTCAGGATGAGGTGATAATCTCCATGACAAAGATTAGACAATTCGAAGTAACCAGTACTGTCTGTAGAAACCCCTGAATTGATTTCTTGCAATAGTATATTGACAAAATCCAAGGGCAGACCCGTACCAGAGTCCTTGACATACCCACTAATTTTTAGGGAGCAGTTTTGGGAAAAAGCAGTAAAGGGGGAAAAGCTTAATAAGAAAAAAAATAAAAGGACTATCCGCATATCGTACAGTAAGTTAACACAAAAGTATTGCTTATCAATGGATTAAAATTACCTTTATTTTGGGGAATGGTAATTAATTTGAAATCAATAATTTAGA
>CALLVY010000474.1 GCA_938015925.1 uncultured Saprospiraceae bacterium | reverse complement strand
CCTATATTTAGGAGTCAAAACTTCTAAGTAATTTAGGTTTAAAAGTACTTTTATTACAGAAATTGTTTATTATTTAACTAAATAGAGAGAGCGTGCTTTACAAAGTAAAACTCAAGAACGCCGACGACAATGTGTTGTTGGACGATCAGGTCTATGAGTACCTGACTACAGACCCTTACCTGGTTAAGGTAAATTTCATCAATAACCTTCGCAGACACTCTTCCGGATGTGCCGTGTTCCAAAAAACATGGCCAAAAGCTGGTGGCGGGTACAAAACAGAGACTATCTATCTGCACAAACTAATTGCTGAAAAGTTTAAACCAAAAGAAAAGTCTAGAACTAAGAATTTGGTTGGAGCTAAAAATGGTAATAAGTTGGATTGCAGAATGGAGAACATCGTTTGGCGTTCCCGTTCAGTTGCTAGTCGTCAAAGAAAAACGTCGAGCAAATGTGGTTACACTGGTGTCTACAAGGAAAACAACCGCTTCCGCGCTGTAATTTCTATCAACCGTAAATCTGTTCATATTGGAATGTTTGCCACTGCCGAAGAAGCAGCTATGGCTTACAACAAAAAATCCAAAGAGCTTTATGGAGAAGATGGAAAAATCAACGTGATCAAGAAAGTGGAAGAAGAGAAAAAACCAAAAGCTAAGGCGAAAAAACCTGCGAAAAAAGCAGTAGCCAAGAAAAAGAAATAATTTTTTCAAATCTGAAAACAATTAAGATCTAAACTCCATTGCTGGTAAAACAGGATGGAGTTTTTTTGTTGGAACTTGATTCGTCTCAAAAAAACCGTTTTTTAGTCAAATTATGGTCAAAAAAAGGAGGAGATAACAGAACCTACGTTTTTGCCCTGTATCATTGCATTATGAAACCAAAAAATGATTTATTACTTCGAGTCGCTAAGGGGGAAAAAACGGAACGTCCTCCAGTATGGTTAATGCGACAGGCGGGTAGAATATTACCCCAATATAGAGCCTTGAGAGCTACGGTGGCTGGATTCAAAGCTTTGGTGAGCCAACCAGAGTTGGCCGCAGAAGTAACCGTACAGCCGGTCGACGAATTAGGAGTCGATGCTGCTATTATCTTTTCCGATATTCTAGTGATTCCCGAAGCCATGGGATTGGATTATGAAATGGTAGAAAAAAAGGGCCCCTGGTTTCCTACCACGATTCAAAATTCCAATGATATAACCAAACTTAGAAGCGGAGAATCCGCTGCCGAACACTTGGAATACGTCTATGAAGCCATCCGTTTGACCAAAAAATCTTTGAATAACGAAATTCCACTGATTGGTTTCGCTGGTGCTCCCTGGACTATTTTTGCTTACATGGTAGAAGGAGGCGGAAGCAAAACCTTTTCCAAGGCCAAAAAGATGCTTTATCAAGAGCCTGTTTTATCGCATCAATTATTAGAAAAAATTACAGAATCTACCATCGCTTATTTGCATACCAAAATTGCTGCAGGTGTTGATTTGGTACAAGTTTTTGATTCTTGGGCTGGATTATTGAGTCCTAGCCAATACCAGGAATTTGCTTTGCCTTATATGGAGCGCATTTGTCGATCAATAGATCAGGTACCTAAAATTGTTTTTGCACGAGGCGCACAGCATACTTGGCCAGCATTTCAAAATATAAGTGCAGATGTTATTGGTTTAGACTGGACGATCCGAGCAAAAGATGCCAGAAAACTATTGGGAGCGGAACAAGTAGTTCAGGGTAATATTGATCCTTGTATCTTGTATGCACAAGCTTCTGATATTCAGGAAAATACGATCAAAATGTTAAAGGATTTTGGTGGCCATCATATCGCAAATCTTGGGCATGGCGTTTACCCTGATACTCCTTTGGATAATGTCAGAGTTTTTGTAGATACTGTTAAAAACTTTTCTTACGAAAATAGCTAATAGTGTAAGTTGCTGACAATTAGAGAGATAAGGTATGAAGCACCAACAGATACGAAAAATATTTTTTAGTAAATTAAGTTTAGATTATTAACTTTGGCTTTCGAACGAGAAGCTAAACAAACAATTTATTGACCTTTAACCTAAACGGATTGCACTATGGGATGGTTTAAGCGGCTAAAAGACGGCATTATTACTTCAACAAAAGACAAAAAGGAAACTCCTGATGGTCTTTGGTATAAATGCGAAAGATGTAAGGAGGCGAGTACACTTAAAGAAGTACGAGAGTACTTCCATAAATGCCCAAAATGTGATTACCATATTCGGATTGGTTCTCATGATTATTTCGAATTGCTCTTTGATGGAAAATTTACAGAAATTGCCGATGATATCTATTCGGAGGATTTTCTGAATTTTACAGATTTAAAGAAATACTCTGATCGACTGGAGGTTGCGAAAAAGAAGACAGACTTAGCGGATAGTATGACCGTTGCTGTTGGAAAGGTCTGTAAAAAGCCCTTGACCATAGCCGCAATGGACTTTACTTTTATCGGTGGGTCGATGGGGTCCGTAATGGGAGAAAAGATCGTAAGAGCGATAGATTATTGTATAGCGGAGCGAACACCACTTATGATTATCTCCAAATCGGGAGGTGCTCGAATGATGGAATCCGCCTTTTCCTTGATGCAAATGGCTAAGACTTCTGCTAAATTGAGCCAATTGGCAAAAGCAGGAATCCCATATTTTTCCTTTATGACCGATCCGACTACTGGAGGTGTTACCGCTTCCTTTGCCATGTTGGGGGATATTAACTTTGCAGAACCAGAAGCTTTGATTGGTTTTGCTGGGCCGAGGGTTATTAAAGAAACGATCAAGAAAGATTTGCCAGAAGGATTTCAGACTTCTGAATTCTTATTGGATCACGGTTTCCTAGATTTTATCGTCGATAGAAAGGATCTAAAAGAGAAAATCGGTGATTTATTAGGACTTTTTTAGGATAAATTTTACCCTGTTTTATAGAAAAAGGCTTGTCATGATATATATTGACTAGCCTTTTTTTATTGGCGAAATCTATTCCATCGTTAAAGAAGCGTTAAAGACCATTTCTCAAACGCCTTTTTTTCATTCTAAGACATCCTCTTCTACGTTAGGGATTTTTAAGTGGTATGGCTTAAATTCGTTATATTGCTGTCAGAAGAAACCCCAGAATTACGTAACAATTAATCTCTGTATGAAAAAAATTAATGCAATAATCAGTGCCTTATTAGTCGCAATGTTATTTACCTTTTGTGCGGCTCAAAAAGGAGAAGATAAAAACGCTATGAATAAATATGGAAATGGGGACTACGATATTGCCTGGAAAACCATCGATAGTCTCGACCAAAAAGGCCTTCCGAAATCTGCTTTGGAAGAGGTAGAAAAATTGTACCAAAGGGTAAAAGATAAAAATGAACCGACTACCATTTGGAGATGCTTGGTCTATAAAGGGAAATACCTGACTCAACTGGAGGAAGATGGTTTTTATAAAGGATTGGCTTTGTTTGAGGACGAATTGAAAACGGCTGATTTTCCACTCCAAGCCTTATTGCAAAGTAGTTTAGCGGAATTGTATTTTAAAGAATTAGAATCTAAGTCTTGGCAAATTAAAGACCGTACAGAATTGACCAATCCTGATGCCAATCAGGATATCCAAACCTGGACGACTCGTCAATTTTTGGAAAGAAGCAAGGCACTTTATTTAGCTTCGCTAAAAGATCCAAGAATCCAAAAGGTCAGCATTGATAATTTTAATGAAGTGACCACACCCGCGATCAATACCGATAAATTCCGTCCCAACCTCTATGATTTTCTAGCCCATCGAGCCTTGGATTATTTTTCCAATGGGCGTTCTTTTCTAACAGAACCGGTTTACAAATTCTACCTCAATCAAGAAGAAGCATTTTTGGAGGTAGATCGCTTTGTCGCTCATACTTTTACCAGCAAGGATAAAGACTCAGGAGTTTTTCAAGCTTTATTGCTTTTTCAAGATATCTTAAAAAAGCACCAGAGCGATAAAGACCAAACTGCTTTGATTGATGCCGACATTAAAAGGCTAAAATTTGTTTATCAAAATAGCACCTTAGCAGAAAAGGAAAGTGCTTATCTCGCACGCTTGAAAGCAATGGATGAAAAATACAAAAGCCATCCTTCCTCTGCTGAAATTAAATCTTTAATAGCGGCTAAGTACTTTAATTCGGGACGTAGCTATAGCCCTAATCCAGAGAATAAAGGAAAAGACGATCTGATTAAAGCCATGGAGTATTGCGAAAAAGGAATCAAAGAATTTCCTGATTCCTATGGTGCAGAGTATTGCAAGACGACAAAGTCCCAAATCCTTACCAAACGCTTGGAATTAAAAACAGCAAAAGTAAATGTACCCGGAGAAAATTTTCTGGCGCATTTGACCTTTCAAAATATCAATAAGGTTTGGTTAAAAGCAATCCCAGTTAATGAGGCTCAATATAAGCGATTGAGAGATTTGGATTATGATAAAGTAGTTAATTATTTAAACAGTCTGGATCCCGCAAAAAGTTGGTCGCTGGACTTGCCCAATGAAAAAGATTATCGCTTGCATACCACTGAAGTAAAAGTGGATGAATTGCCAAAAGGAAGAGTCCTTTTAATGGCAGCGGATAATGCTGCTTTTGCTTGGAATGCGGCGGCGGTGACTTATCTCACAACGAACATTAGTAACCTCAGTTATTTTCAAAGAAAAGTAGATTTTAAAGGTTTTGACTTTTTTGTAACCGAACGGAATTCCGGACAGCCACTTGCTGGCGCCACCATTGAATATTTCACTAGAAAACAACGTGGAAATAATGAATGGATCAAAGGAGGAGAACTAAAGACCGATCAAGAAGGCTACGCATCCCTTCCTGGAAAAGATCAACGGTCAATTAAAGTAATTGTAAAAAAAGGAGATGACATCCTTGACTTGGAAAATCAGATTTACTTTTACCAAGGGTACCGCAATCCAAAGCAAATCAGTACGCAGTTTTTTCTCGATAGAAAAATTTATCGGCCTGGTCAGACTGTATATTTCAAGGCCTTGGTTACAGAAGCCAATGAAAAGAGTGTTCCACGGATTATGCCGAACCATGATGTGACTATTGAATTTTTTGATGCCAACCGGCAAGTGGTGGCAGTCAAAAAATTAAAAACAAATGACTACGGTACGGTCAACGGAAGTTTTACCGCACCACGGATTGGTTTGTTGGGAAGTATGAGTCTACGATCAAGTGCCAATGGTGGAGAGTCTTTTAGAGTAGAAGAATATAAGCGACCAAAATTTGAAGTCAAATTCGATCCGATAAAAGAAAGTTTTAAACTAAATGATCAAGTGAAAATCTCGGGTTATGCCAAAGCTTTCGCAGGATCTAATGTAGATGGTGCTCAGGTGCAATATCGAGTGGTGAGAAATATTTCTTATCCTTATTTCCCTTGGTGGCGTTGGTCTTATTGGCGTCCACAAAGACCTTCTACCGAAATCATTAATGGAACGACGACCACTGATGCAGAAGGTAAATTTACCATTGAGTTTCCAGCGAAACCTGATGAAAGTACTAATCCAAAGTTTAAACCTCAATT
>CALLVY010000473.1 GCA_938015925.1 uncultured Saprospiraceae bacterium | reverse complement strand
ATATGCTCTTTCTGCCTCATCCCTCCGATCTCTGCTGCGATATTCGACCCTACTTTCCCTGCCAAAACCAGACAAGTAATGGTTGGTGCCAACTCAATAATGGTACTATCTCTAACGATATAGCCGATATAATAATTGGGAACAAAACTATCTTGTAGCTGGTAGGCAAACTGTACGGCAGTCACCGCACCAATAAAAACAGCAATCAGGCATACAATTACCAGAGAACCGACCCCAATATCATTCATCTGACGCATGGTTTCTTTCCAATACATAGAGAATTTCTCTGGTCGACTGATGGCCGACCGGAGCATGAGGATATAACGCCCGAAATTATGTAAGAAGTTTAATTTCATAAATAACTAGAAGCCAGGTGGTTGTGATAAAAAATATTAAGCTAGCTTCTCAATGTTGGTGCGAAAAAATTACTTTTCTCAAAACAGGCTCAAAAATAGGTTTATTTTGATGAAAACAGAAAGTTTTTTGGTTAAGTAACGTTGAAAAAATAAATCCGACGTATTTCATTTAACTTAAATACCTAAGGACTTGAAAAGGAGGTGGTTTTAAGTTAAATGAAATACTAAAAGAGGATTTCGTTTTTTTAACAGCACTACTAAGGTTGAAAAAATAAATCCGACGTATTTCATTTAACTTAAATACCTAAGGACTTGAAAAGGAGGTGGTTTTAAGTTAAATGGAATACCAAAAGAGGATTTCGTTTTTTAAACAGTACTGAACAGTAGAGACTTCAAATTGTTTTACCTTTGAATTTTAAATCGATCAAATCCTCAAATCTAAAATACAACATAATGAACGCTATAATTACCGGAGCAACAAAAGGAATCGGCCGCGCTATTGCAGAATCTTTGGCCATCGAAGGATTCAATATTGCTTTCAACTCTCGATCATTGGAGGATCTAGAAACCTATCAAAAAGACCTGCAAAGTCGTTTTCCCAATCAGCAATTTCTAGTCAAGACGACGGATATGAGTAAGAAGGAAGACGTTTTGGCTTTTGCGGACTATGTAAAATCCAATTGGGACACCATCGAAATCCTTGTGAATAATGCCGGGGTTTTTCTTCCAGGAGAAATCACTAAGGAAGAAGAGGGTACTTTAGAAAAACAAATCGAAACCAATCTTTATAGTGCCTATCACCTTACCCGGGCGATTTTACCTATTATGATTCCGCAAAAGAAAGGCTATGTTTTCAACATGTGTTCTATCGCTAGTTTTATGGCTTATCCAAATGGGGGTTCTTATAGTATTTCCAAATTTGCTTTGCTCGGATTTTCTAAAGTCTTGCGAGAAGAATTGAAGGAAAGCGGGATTCGGGTGAGTTCTATCATGCCAGGGGGAACTTGGTCGAACTCCTGGGCCGGAGTAGACTTACCTCAAGAGCGACTCATGGAAGCCAATGACATTGCGATTGCAGTGATGGCTGCTTATAAGATGAGTCCTTCTGCTGTGGTGGAAGAAATTACTTTGCGACCGCAGTTGGGAGATTTGTAAGGAAGAAATTGGTATGCGGTTTTCGAATACCGCAAACCGCATACCATCCATCTTACTCCTTCCTCCGATAAGTTCCGTCAAACAAATTCTCCCAAGTGATCCCTTGGTCTTTGGACAACTTCCATACTTGTCGGATGGTATTGGCTTCTTGATTGTAGGAAAAGGTCAGGGTAAATAAGGCAGTACCTCTATTCGTTTTGCTTTGGCCTTTTAGGGCCATTACTTGGTCTTTGTATTTTCCGGAGAAATGATAGGTCGCGCCACTTTGATCTACCCAGACTTGATTCCAGGTAGAATCCATCTCATTATAGGTATTAAAGCTCTTGCCTGCAAAACCACTTCCTCCGGTCCAATTTTCTTCAATCACACAATCATTAAGGATATTTTTAATCAGGCTATGGCCAACGATGGTATCTCCCGCGGTATCGAATACCTCCCACTCTCCTATCCAAAAATCAAATTGTCGATAGCCTTCGCCGCTACAGGGTGCCGGGCTTTGTGCGTTTAGGGAAAAGCTTAGGAAAAAGGGAAAAAGGGTACAAAGAAATAAATGCTTCAACATAGGAAAGGTATTTAAGAAGTTTTAACAATTGCTTATAAAAGCTGGTACCAATTGAAACGCCTCCAAAATCGATTTGTCGAATGACTCGCTGCCAAGAAATTGATTCAAAGCATCCATCGTTTATCTTATAGAGTCTGGAACAATAAAAAATCTTTCTTATTCAGAGAATTTTTAATTTCCTGTTAATACTCAAACTTCCCCTTCGCGGCCATTTCCGTCAACAAACGAGGCACCTGAAATCGAGGGCCATATTGCTTTTCATAAGCAGTACATTGCAACACAAATTTCTCTATGCCATAATCATTGATGTACTGAATCACCCCACCTTTAAACGATGGAAAACCCCAACCATAAATACTTGCCAAATTAGCTTCTTCCAAAGAACCAATCACCTGCTCTTGCAAACACCAAACCGCTTCCAACACTTGCACAAACAACAATCGCTCCTCCAAAGCACCAACCGTCCAAAACTCTTGACTGATAGAAAAATGCTCTTTTAATGCCTCCCATAATTGACGATCTCCCGCTGCTGGATATTCATAAAACCCAGCTTTCTTTTTCGCTCCTTTACGATCCAGTTCTTCCAACATTTTTTTCAAAGTCGGCACCGCAGGGTGCTGAATATATTTTGGTCCATAAAGTACCGCTGCCTGCGTTTCAAAACGAAGTACCATTTCCAATCCCAAATCATCCGCCAAAGCCAAGGCACCTTTTGGCATCCCTACTTGTTGGCCCAGGTTTTCTATCAAGGCAGCAGGATAGCCTTCGGTCAGCATGTGGATGCCTTCCAGGATATAAGTATTTTGTACTCTGGAAGCAAAAAAGCCCCAGCTATCTTTTACCACAATTGGCGTCTTTCTAATTTTTTTGACAAAGTCAAAAGCTCGGGCAATCGTCTCTTCACTCGTTTTCTTTCCTCTGATGATTTCTACAATCGGCACTTCCACTACTGGAGAAAAGAAATGCAATCCGACAAAATTATCCGGACGACTAGAACCTTCTGCCAATTTACTAATTGGAATTGAAGAGGTATTGGAAGCAAAAATAGAAAACTCATCCAGGTGAGTTTCCGCTTCCTTCATTACTTTGGTTTTTACATTCTGGTTTTCAAAAACAGCTTCGATAACCAAATCACAGGTTTCAAAATCAGCGGAGGTTTCTGTGGTTTGAATTTTATCCAGTAAACTACTGCATTCTTCTTTAGTAATTTTTCCACTGCGCATCAAATCTTCCAAGCGATCACCCGCATAAGCCTTTCCTCTTTCTGCCACCGATTTGGAAATGTCTTTTAAAACGACTTCCAAACCACGTACCACACAAGCCGTTGCTATTCCTGAACCCATCACACCAGAACCAATGATTCCAACTTTTCTGGGCCGAAATTTTCCAAAACCTTTAGGACGATTGGTTCCTTTTAAAATAGCTTTGAGATCATACCAAAAAGCCTTGGTCATATTCTTGGTCTCTTTGCTTTGTACCAATTTTGCAAAATGGCGACTTTCTATTTTTGAAGCTGTTTCAAAATCAACTTTTGATCCTTCGGTCAATACATTGAGAATCGCTTTGGGGGCCGAAAAATTACCTTGATTTTTTTTGACTAATCCAGCGGATAAGCGGCGAACCACTTGCTCTACTCGCTCTCCCGGAATTTTACCCTCTTGATAATCCCATGGACTTCGCGCTTCGGGATTGGCCAATATCCATTTTTTGGCTTTATTCATCATCTCTTTCTTATCCGCAGCCAAAGCATTGATAATACCTGCTTCAAAAGCTTCCTTGGGCGTAAAGCGTTTTCCTTCGGTCAATACCGCGAAAGCTTTTTCTACCCCCAGCAACCAAAGCATCCGAATCACTCCACCATTTCCAGGCATCAACCCCAAGGTAACTTCAGGGTGACCAAGCCGCGTTTTAGGATCATTGATTGCAATCCGATAATGACAAGCCAAAGCTAATTCGAAACCAGAGCCCAAAGCAGTACCATTAATCGCAGCGACAACCGGAACTCCTGGACTTTCGAGATCCCGAAAAAACTTTTTCAATTTTTCTGCATACTCAAAAATCTCCTCTGCATCATAACACTTGTGCAAGTAATCCAAATCACCTCCCGCGAGAAAGGTCTTCTTGGCGGAAGTGATAATTATTCCTTTTAATTTTCCTTTGGCTTTTTCTTCCTTGAGATGTTGGGTCACCGGAATAAAAGCCTGCCCTACTTCATGATTGATGATATTGATATCCCGATCAGCCATATCTAAAATAAGGGTAACAATATTGTCCGTATCTTTTTTGTATCGGATCATTTATTTGGAGGTTGTGAATTTTAAATACTTACAGAATACTTGTAAAACTGATTTTCTAGACTCTTTCTATAATCGTCGCTACGCCCATTCCGCCACCGACGCAAAGCGTCACCAATCCAGTCTTTAGATCTCTGCGTTCCAACTCATCGAGTAAGGTACCTAGCAGGATGGCTCCAGTGGCTCCCAATGGATGTCCCATTGCAATTGCTCCACCATTGACATTGAGTATTTCATTATCAATTTCCAAATCTCTTTGAAATTTTAGCACTACCGACGCAAAAGCTTCATTGATTTCCCAGAGGTCGATATCTGCTGCTTTCATCTTGGCTTGCTGGAGGGCTTTTTGGGCAGCAGGCGTTGGGCCTTGCAACATGATGGTCGGTTCCGAACTTACCGAAGCGACCGCTCGAATCCGAGCTCGAGCCTGCAAGCCCAGGTCTTTGCCTATTTGCTCATTGCCTACCAATACCAATGCTGCACCATCTACGATTCCAGAAGAATTTCCAGCGGTATGTACATGGTGAATGCGTTCGACAAAAGGATATTTTTGGAGAGCCATGGTATCAAAACCTTCTGCTCCAATATTCTTAAAAGCAGGTTTTAAATTGGCCAAAGCTTCGAGACTGGTATTGGGTCGGAGGTATTCATCTTCTTCGAGGATAATTAAACCATTGGCATCTTTGATTGGAATGATGGAAGGTTTGAAATAACCTTGCTTTTGTGCCGCCGCCGCTCTTTGCTGAGATTGCAAAGCATAGGTATCAAGTGCTTCTCGATCAAAACCTTGTATCGTGGCGATAAGGTCTGCCGAGACTCCTTGTGGGACATAGCCAATCTTGCTGGTTACTTCAGGATCAAACAAAAGTGGCCCACCATCACTTTCCATTGGTACTCTACTCATGCTTTCTATTCCTCCTGCTACGATCAGTTCATCAAAACCCGCT
>CALLVY010000472.1 GCA_938015925.1 uncultured Saprospiraceae bacterium | reverse complement strand
TATTAATCTGCCATTACCGGCAGGCCAACAAATCATCTACCTATTTCTATACAAGTTCTAAATGGTTCGTAAAACTACAAAAATAGAACAACAAAGCAAGTTTAAATTTTACAAAAAAAGAAAGGAATCGACCAACGAAAGGAAATAGCGCATCAAGTAATTATTTGCTTGATTTTAATACCTTGGTGTTCCTCCAAAAACAACAAAAGCCCGCCCACAATCGCAGACAGGCTTTCGCACCCAATCAAAAAAGGCTCAAGCCCCTACTCCACTACCAAAACTTTCTCGGTAAACACCAAGTCCCCATTCCGCACCACTACATAATAAACCCCCACAGCCAATCCATCCAAGGAAATCCCCAATTCATTCGCCTCCCTACTCAAGCCTTCGTCCACTTCCCGAATCACCTGCCCCTGCAAATTCAACAAGCGCACCTGCGCCGCAGAAGTCCTATTCCCATTCATTCGCACAAAAACCTCCCCCTTCGCCGGGTTCGGAAAAACCAAAATCCCATCCCGATCAAAAGCAGCAAAAGTCACCACTCGAATTTCAGAGAAAGCGAAGTCGCCATCCAGATCCACTTGTCGCAAACGGTAATAAGATTTCCCATTTAAAGGTTGCTTATCGTAGTGCGTATAGGTTGCGGTAGAATTGGGACTTCCGGCTCCTTTTACGCGGTCTATCGTTCGCCAGTTTTTACCAGTGGTGGATCGTTGGATTTCGAAATAATCGTGCTTGATTTCTGAGTTGGTTTGCCAATCCAGTTGTACCCAATCAGAAAGTGCTTGGGCGTCGAAGTAGAGTAATTCTATGGGCAAAGAATTGCCACTACCACTGCCTAAGACAAACTGCGTTCCCGTCTGTCCGCCTAAGGTGAAAGTATTTTGGGTCTCATCGAGAACAGCGGGTGTTTCTATCCAATTGCCAGCAGCATTATTGGCTCGGCTCAACAAGCGCAATCCATTGGGTTCGTTGATCCCAGGGTGACCATCATAATTATAAACTATTTGGTATTCGCAATCGGAAGACCCGCCAAAGATTTTGGCTCCCCAATGATTGATCTGTGAAACGAGATCCAATCCAGCCGGTGGCACAAGAAAATTAGGAGCTTCATCTACTCGGTAGAGTTGAATCAGTTTTGCGCTTCCCTGGGTAATCTTCATGGTCATTTGATCGCCATTGGCGTGGGCTAGATTTACGCTGTCTCCCACTCCTAAAGTTCCTTGCAAATAATTACTTCCATCGCCAATAGGAGCGCCAGACATGCGGTAGGTAGGAACGTGGATGGTTCCATTATGTCTTCGGATATTATCTATCAGGGTAGTTCCGGTATTTTCATCAAAGGAATATTGACTAACCAAATCACAATAGTCTGGATTATCCGTCTTTATTTTTTGACACATTCCTGCTTGAATCTCCGCTGCGCTCAAGGCAATATCCCAGATCCGTACTTCATCTATTTGACCAGTGAATCTACGAGATTCTAAAACACCTCCACTTCCTTCCTTTCCAATAAACAAAGGTTCGGTATAGCTGGAAGTAGTATAGGTATTATTGGAAACTGTTCCGATTAACACCCCATTTTTGTAGAGCCTAAAAGCTGTTCCATCATAGGTTCCAGCTAAGTGGGTCCACTTATTTAATTCAATATTTTCGGCAGACAACATATAAAGGCCACTGGTACCAAAACCAATCTGACCATCATTCCTGATCTCCAAGCGCGCACCCGTTGCAGTCGTAGAAGCAGGTAAAGAAATAATGCCCGCAATAGTTGGGGGAAGCGCAGAAGCTTTGACCCAGGTTTCGAAGGTAAAGGTATTGCCCAGGTCAAAGTCATCATTGTAGGGAACGCTTACGTATTGAAAAGTGCCATTGAAATCTAAGGCATAGCCACTTCCTGGCCTTTCCACGTTTTGCACGCTTCCAAAGCCTGCTAAGTACTCTCCGCTTCCTGACAGCCCCTCAACCTTAATGGAATCGGAGTTGGTATCTAACTCACAATTGCCACTTATATTTTCCCAGTTAGTCGCTGCGTTATTGGTTCGCTTTTGGAGTTTAGTGGCTGCTTCATTACTGGTACCTGCGATAAGGTTATTATTTCCATAATCATAAGTAGCTGTATAAGAAGGAGTTGCTCCACCTACCATAAAGACACCGTAGTAACGAGACTCCTCCAGGCTTCCATTCAATTCGTGGACATTGGAATTTGGAGCTTCGTTGACGAGGTATACATGCGCACCATCTGGTGTTCCGGTAAAATTATCGATAGAAAAAAAGCTGCCATCTGCGTGGGTCTCGGTGATGGAAGTCGCATTGCCATTGTAGTCATAAGCACTTCGATCGCCCAGGGCTGCTCCCGAATACACATAGCTCGGACTTCCAACAAAAGTCCCATTAAAAGCGCCCCAAATATCGGTCAATACCGTTCCACTGCCTTCATCAATACAATAATAAGCGGTTAGATTGCATATTTGATAATGGGTATTTTCCACCTTTCTACACATCCAATCTCGGATCTCTAATTGACTCAGTGGCGCTTCCCATATTCTTACTTCATCTATTTGTCCACCAAAAAAACTTCCTCCATCATAAGAAGCAATATTAACTTCATTTCCACCTGTAAAATCACTTATATTTCCAGCCTTATCCACGAGTAATCCATTCTTATACAATTTCATAGAATCTGAAACCGCGTCATAAGTCACTGCTACATGATACCAGGTATTGGCGACTAAAGCTGCCGGGTCCTGTACTTGATTCCAAGTTCCATTATGCCCTGCTGATAATCTATTTCCATAGCTACTGGGTGCCCAAAAAGCATGTTCTCCCGCAGCTCCACCGGAGATAATATTATTGAACAATCCAGCATTCGTCATATAAATCCAGGCTTCTTTGGTATAACTGGGCGTCAATAAATCACCACAATCAATATAGCTATCGGCGCCATTGAAAGCTAAAGCAGTGCCTGCTCCTATTCCGGGTACACTCAATCGCGCCACTTCAAGCAATGGCTCTTGGTATTCATAAGCACCAATATCGAGGGTATTCAATCTGCTTTGACCAGTTTGGTCTAATGTGGGAGCTCCAGTGGGGTTACCTGCGTTGATGGCTGGACTACATAGACTTGCGATGGCCATGGTTGCGGTGACTCCGCCATTGAAGTCCAAGGAATCGAGTACCGGATCAAATGTGGAATGCCAAGTACCGGGACAGTCTTCGCAAATGTTTTGGACATTGGTCGTGGGATTGCCATATAGATTAGGATTATTGATCGAGCGATTATTGGCAAATATGCTATTGGTGGAATGAAGCGTTGCTCCCTGCAAATGAATTCCACCACCATAAGAATCCATAACCACCGAAGCGAAGAGGGTGTCTGAACTATTGTTTCCAACGGTACAATTCGTCAGATTTAAAGTGCCACCACTAGAATAGATTCCTCCTCCATAAGCATATGAATAGGTTGTTTGACCCGTAGGAGAAGTGGCAGGTGCGGCACAAGTATTCTCAGAGATCGTACAATTGGTCATGCTAATCGTCCCACTTTGATTACGAATACCTCCACCATAAGCATGAGAGGTAGCCCAATGAGAAATAGCGTAAGTAGTGGCCTGCACCGTATTATTAGCAATGGTACAATTCGTCATTACTATCGTTCCTTTATTTTCAATACCTCCTCCTCTAGCCTCCGTTTGAACCGTATTACCTGGGGTAGAAGCGGTATTGCCGTAAACGGTACAATTGGTCATATTAAGCTGGGCTCCTGCATCATTAGCAATTCCACCACCATAAGGAAATCGATCATAACTTAAATTGGTGGTAATGATACAATCAAAAAGATTAAGCTGACCACTATTGACGAGTCCGCCGCCCCTGCATTGGAGTCCGGTGATTACCCCATGACGGATCGTCAAGTCTTTCATCGTGGCTGTGAATCCACCGGGGATCCAAAAAACCCGATTATTGGAACCGCTAAGAGAAGTATGTGCTTGCACAATCGATCCGTCTGGATGTCCACTTTGGATGGTCAAATTTTTACGGACGACAATTCCTTTTTCGGTATGAATTGAATCGGTGATGGAAAGGGTGTCTCCTGCCAATACCATGCTGCTATCAATGGCGATTTGGAGAGTTGTAAAATGACATCCGGTGGCGCATACCGTGTAGGTGGTCTGTGCGGATAGCATGGTGCTTTGGAAAGTTAGTATTCCGAGAATAATAAAGAGTGTAGAGTGTAATCTCATCCTAAGGTGTTTTTTGGTGTATAAAAAAGGATTAGATGTTTGGGTAGGCGGGTGACAGTCCTATTGCAAAGGCGTAGCCAAAAGAGTAGAAAATGGAATTTCAGGAGAAAAAAAGAGGAATTTCGGAAAGAAAAACGTTGATATAAAAACTTGTTTTAATGGGAACGGGAATTATTGGAATTGGTTGGTGGAATGGGAAAATCGGGTTTGTATTGCTGGGGAGGAATCGGGGGTATGGTGGACTTGTGTAGCCGTTTCCGTGGCCAGTAGCTAGGCTGCTTAGAATAAAAAATCAAAAGTCTAAGCTATTTTTGATCCAATAATAATTTTAAAATTGGAATCAAGAAAATCACAAAACAGCGTGGTTTTATGGTAATCAGGAAGAATTCCCACCCAAAAATGGACTATGTAAGTTTAGGGGGGTTCAGAAAAATAAAAGCGGAGGTTTAATGCTGGGTAGAAATATTGAATAAGGAATTTTCAATTTCGAATACTGATTTTTGACGAAAAATCGCGATTTTAAGGACCTCTGAAAACATCAAGGAAGGAATTAAACTAAATCATAACATGAACCTCCGAATCAATATTCAGTTTTGGCGATCAGGATGGAATATTTCCTTTTTTATTTTTTTTCTGAACACTCCTAATTGAAGATTCTTAACCCTCTTAAGCCAATGCTCCATCAGTCTATACAGTCCACATAAATTAATTCCAGACGATCCAAATCCAAACCACAAAGTCGTCCTAAATCTTTAGTTGCTTTCCCCTCATACTTTTTGTAAACACAACCATTGTCCAGATTTATTCTTCCCAATTTTTGGTAGGTCTTGATTTGATTTTCAATTTCCTTTAAGTTGATTGCTGTGTGTCCATGCACTACTGTTTTACCATTGATCTTTGTCTGATCTACTTCATAATTTCGAGCGTAGATCATACTCATCCTATCGGTCAGCGGGTTTTCTTCTTTAAAGTCTAATCCCGCGTGTACGAGAATAAAATGATCGAGTTCATAATAGTAGGGCAAATCCTGAAAGAAGGTCAAGTATTTTTTTTCAATTTCTCCATTACTCCCCAACAAATCTTTACTCTCGATCAAATCTCTAATTTGACGTGGATTTTTCTTTCGCTCACAAAATGCTACATCCCGCAAGACAAAGTATTCATGATTTCCTATTAAGGGATAAATCTGAAAGCCGTCTTCCAGTAATTCCAAAATATAATCCAACACCTCTCGATTTCTGATTCCTCGATCAATGTAATCGCCCAAAAGAAAAAGTTGATCTTCTTTGGTTAACTGTATTTTATCTTCTACTAAAGATTCAAAAGTAGGATAGCAGCCATGAATATCGCCAATAGCTATTCTTCTGCCTTTGCTTGGTTTGCTGACTTTAATTCCGATGCTCAAATATATTTATTTTTTGTTGCTGGTAGACTTCTGCTTAAGTTTATCTCTTTTAGGAGATTACTCTTAATGCCGAAATCACCCTATTCGCCTCTTCAAACAACAGACGCCATTCAGAGGTTCCATTTTCAAGTTCCACCATGTCCGAAGAACCTAAATATTTTCCATTTGGAGTTAAAAAATAAAAATACACTTCGCCATTTGAAGGAATGGGGGTTTCCACAACGGACATGGCTTTCTCAAGAAAACCTTGTCCCACTTTTAAATACTTAAAAACTGCAATCCTTACATTTTGATGCCCTCCTCCTCCAAGTATTCCTCCTCCTGTACTCAGATACATACTGGCATCTCCTGATGCAAAAGAACTTAGACTTACCGTTGTTTTTCCTACATTCCAATCCATAATAATTCCATACACTTTTAACTCACCAGGATCATAAGCTAGTCCAATTTTATCCGCAGTCATTTCCAAGGCCATATTTCTTAAATCAAAATACGCATCTTTCCTTCCTTTTGCAGGTCGAACCTTGGCTTGCTCCTTCACGGATTCTTTATTCGCATTTAATTTATCGGGACTGATCGAAGAAGAAATTGCAATCCCAACAATAATAATTAAAACTCCAAGTATTAGATAGCCCATTTTTATATTCTTTACTTTGTTCCAATTGGATATAGTACAAGCATCTATAATATTTTGATCCCATTCTAACTTTCCTCAACTCACCTGCCTCACCCCTTCTACTTTGATTTGAATGCCATCAACGGAACCATCATCACTTACAATCGTTCCGGTAATTTCCCAGAATTTCATCGTCCCCTGACTTCCTTGACTACTTGCAAAACTCCTAAGGGAATTTAAAGTTCTAAACGCATAAACGCTTGAACCAATCCTTGGTCTTTCATCATCAAAACGATACGCCATTGCCATAGGTCTAAATTTTAAGCTTAGGAAATAATTACTTAAAAAAGAAATCATTTGTGCTATTAGCATTACTAATATACAAAATCAACACGACATTAACGGATTCCTGCTTATAGAAATAAATGAGGAGGCATTAAAGCTACCCCACTAAACGATAAGAGCAAATCCATTTTTCACTGATATTCCTATCCTTATTTCCAACATTCCCAACTACCCTTTCCTCCTCAATTCCGCCATTCCTTCCTCAATAGAAATCTTATTCTTATAACCCAGTTCCCTTCTCGCCTTCTCATCAGAAACAGAAAACTCATTCCCCATCAAACGGATCATCAATGGTGCAACAGGTGGTCGGGATTTAATCCCAAATAATTTCCATATCCTTTCTATCGTACTCGCTGCAAATTTGGCAATCCACAAAGGCAAAACTTTATCTCCCGGATTTAAACCCTGCGCTTCTAAGATTCCTTTAAAAAGTGACTTCATAGATTTTCGCTCTCCATCCGTAACGAAATAGGCCGTTGCCCCAAGTTCAGATGCAAAGGCAGCCAAAATAGCATTCCCTAAATTCTTAACATGGATGGTCGATAAAATCTGATTCCCACCTCCAATCCATCTCCAATTCCCAGACTTTACACTTTTCATTAAATCATCCAGGTGGTGATTATCTGGACCCCAAATAGCAGGCGGTCGAAGAGAGATCGTTATAAAATCTTTGGTGTTGGATTGGAGGACTTTTCTTTCTGCGATGGCTTTGGTTCTAGGGTATAAGGCGGTGGGCAATCCTTCTCCTGCCTGATCTTCACTTAGGTTGACAATCGGAGATCCGGGAACGACCGGAGCGGCGCTGATGTAAATGAATTTTTGGATGCCTGCGCGTTTTGCAAATTTTAGTAAGTTTTCAGTTGCTTCTATGTTTAATGCGAAGTAAGGTTTTGGATCATAGGTAAAGTCCATATGGGCTGCGGAATGTAAAACATAATCGCAGGCTTGAAGTGCCTTTTGGGTGTTGGAAGAAAGGGCGGTTAGATCGTCTCGGACAGCTTTGGCGCCTAAGGCTTCTACAAATTTTGCAGATTGATCACTTCTGGCAATGGCATAGACTTCATATCCATGGGCGATTAAGATGGGAATAATATTTTGACCGACGAAACCGGAGCCTCCAGTTACAAATACTTTTTTCATTGGAATGAATTTTAGATTTGTTATAAATGAAGGCAAGTTAAATGGATCGGATAAACAAGGGTTAACCCAAAAAGTCGGAACGTTTACCCTAAACGTCTTTTCTAGATTTCCGAAGGCGGACTTCCAAAGTGATTCTTAAAAGCTCTGCTAAACTTAGACGGATCGGCATAACCCAATTCGTAGGCAATTTCCGTTGATGTCTTTTGATTTTCCTGTAGCGCTTTTTTGGCAAAATCCATTTTTATTTTTTGATGATACTGCATCGGCGGGCTACCAAATACTTGTTTGAAGATGCTCTTGAATTTGGTTTTCCCCATTCCTGCTCGCTTCGCTAACTCATCGATGGAAGGAACATTCTGACTCGTGGGATTTCTTAGAAAGGAGGAGGCTAAAAAAAGTTGTTGGAGGTCTTGTGGATGGATGTTTTCATATTGGCTTTGGGATTCTCTGGTACTGAGTTTTTCGAAGAAAATGGAGAGGAAGCTTAATAGGTCTGCATGTGATTTTAATTTATTGGAAGAGCTGATTATTTTTCTGATGAGCTCTTCTGATTGGACATCCAAATCTTCGTAGACAATGGTGTCTCTGAGGTCAAAAATATAATCTTGTCTTTCTGCAAAATAGTGATCTAATAAATCCTTGTGAAATCGAATCAATACAATTTCAAACTTGGTATCTATTGGACTATTGCTACTGACTTTAATATTGGGTGGATAATATAAAATGCCGGA
>CALLVY010000471.1 GCA_938015925.1 uncultured Saprospiraceae bacterium | reverse complement strand
CTGGCTACCAGGGATCAGTGCCCTTGGATTCTTCATTTACCAGTAAGAAGGAGTTCCTATTCTGTAGTTCCAACAAGGTCTACATGTTCCACTATTTCACGGAATTTAACTTCTCCGTTCAACAACTGTCCAACTTCTCTTCCTTCAGACATCAAAGGAGTAGGCGTCATACTAACAGAAGCCGTATAGTTTACTGGAGGAATGGTTTCGACTTTAGAATACCACTTTACGGGAAACTTAGTAACCATATTTAGATCCAGGTCTTTCATTTCAACAGAGGCAAAGATATTAGCACTACATGCTAATGCGAGCTCTCTTAAACCTTCCATGTCTCCTGGACTGCTGGTAGGGAATAATTTTAGGTTATCACTTCTGATCAACCAGTCATTATTTCTATTTTCAAGTTGAACCGTCCAAACCCAATCGCTCGAACTTGAATTTCCTTTTTTATCGACGACGTCATTTCTACCAGTAAGAACCGCATTGGCCCCTCCATCGAAATAACTAATTTTCATGTCATTATTTGGGGTCGTTTGGAATTTTTCAATATTGTCAAACAGTCTCCATAAGTTATCCACGTACTCCGCGCGATTACTATAGATTTTTTGTCCTCCTTTTCCAGAACCAGAAAATGGTCCAACCAACAAGGCATTTTTATCAGACACATAATATTGAATCATTGCTTTTTTGTCTCTGCTATTGATGGCCTTTTGGACTCCATTGATGACGCCCTTGATTGATTCTCCAGCAGCAGTTCTATCGACTTTACTACTTCCGTCATTGTTTACAGTAGCACTCGTCGTATCACAGGAATGGATTAGAAAAACCCCTGCAGCGAATAAGAACAAGAAGGTGCTGTATATTAATAGATTTTTACTTTTCATGATCATTGATTTTTAGATTTAATAAAATTAGTTCTCTTCAGCTCTCAGCATAGGTAGTGGAGGCATTGAATAATTGTCATCCATACTCAGGTCGTCGAGAAATAGTCCACCCGGTAATGTGATTCCACCAACTTGTCCGATGGATGGCTGGCCAGAATTAAGTCGTACCCGTACTGGTCCAAAGATTTCACTATCTCCTTGTAAATCCATTCCTACAAATTCAGTAGGAACTTTTGCATTGTTCCAGGAGACTTCCATGTTTTCATCGATAGCCCTTGGGTTGTCATGCTTTACCGCAATCCAGCCTGATAGTTCTACCGTTTCGGTTCCAATGCCTTCAATGCTGTAAGTTTCTTCAATCTTTACGCGCATGACGTGAACGCCTGCGGTAGGTAATTGGAAAGACTTGATTTCTTGAGCAGGAAGGGAAGCAAGATCCTTTTTGCTAAATTCCTGAAGCAAGTTTTGAATCTGGCTTTCATCTGATGGTGCAGGACCATCTTTTGCAGTAGTGTGTGCCTCCGTACTAAAAGATTGGAGTGCAACGAAAAATACGAGCAAGGCTGTTAAAAGCCCAAAAGCTCCAGTAAAAAAAATCCTTTTCTTTTTCATAATAAAACGTGTTTGATTAAGAAATTGCGTATTAAAATCAATACAGTAATACCATTTCAATTACCTGGCTGCGGATCTGTCAAATCAGGAATGCAATCTTCATCAAAATCCATAAGCGCATCCAGTGTTCTGCGGTAAGCAGCATCCAGGTTTAAGATTTCATAAGAGAAATATTTTTCGCCATCAATATTGGTCGTCCATCCTTTGTATTGGGGCAGCACCTTAAATAATAATTCGGTCTGAAACCTCTCCGGCCCCAATTCTTGGTCTGCTATTTTAAATGCGGCATCAATTCGATCATCTCCATTGATATCCGTTGGCAAAACATCGGGTTGATAAAGCACTAAGGAATTTAAAAAAGCGAGTAAGGCTGCTTTCTCTTCTGCGGAAATCGCTGCGTAGGCATCAGCCGATGCCTGTGCCTCTCCGCCATGTCGCGTGATCACTTCATCAATAGTTGGACTATGTCCATCATGGCCATAAGGAGCCGATGATCCCAAGCCCCAAAGCGGAGCGGTTCGGAATTTTCGGGTCGTATCAATTTTACTATCCCGATAAGTATATTCATAAAACCGACTACCTAAATCGTAATATTTAAAATCTGAAAAAATATTTTTTACCTGATAACTTCCTTTCCTCGGAACCTCTAATTCGTTTCCATTTTCACCAGGTATTTTTTTGCTTAAAGGATTTAGTTTTCCTGCCAATTGTTCTGAAAGCGTATCATAAGTCACTTCCAGATCAAAAAACCGCCGATCCCCCGGATACCCTAATTCCTTATCTTCTGCCTGAATACTCCAATCTGGAACATGACAAGAGTTGCAGCCCAAATCTTTCATTAGCTCCTGGCCTCGAATGGTATTTTCATCTTGCTTTCCCAAAGCAGGTTTGGGGTGGTTCATCAAAAACCATTCGAATAAATCAAGATCTCCTTCGCTTAAAAAATTGGTACTTCCTCTACTTCTTGATAATGGGAAATAAATTTGTGGAGCCCCGGCATTGGACACTTCCGACCAACCATCAAAAGCATTTAAGTCCCGTCCTACTCCGGCATCATTCGAGACCGTATTATCGACGACTCTAAATCCCATAATAGATTGAAGAACACCCGTTGTAAAAAGACGGAGACTTGGAAACTGATGATCACTTTTTGAGCTGGATAAAATACCCACAGCAAGATCATAGCCCGCAACTACTTTACTTCGAAGCTTGGTTCGTTCTCCTTCGTCATCATAGGTCCGCGCCCGACCAAATTTGTCTACAAACTTCACGAGTAAAACTTCATTTAAATCTGGCTTGCCATCTCCATCCAAATCGTCAAGGGGGCCAAAGTCAATTTCTACTCCAGGGCTGGCTTCTATAATGGCTCTTTTCTTTCTAATTTCTTTGGGAGCATCCAGGAAGCCATTTTTATTCAAATCGTATTTAGCCATGATTTGCTGCCGGATTTGAATACCGATCGTTTCGATGAGTCCTACGCCAAAAAGATGGGGCGTATTTCTATTTACACCTACCGACTCTAGCGTATTTCCACCGGCACCGGCACTTCGGAAAGGTTGGTTGTGACACATGGCACAGGAGTTGGCCGTACCGGAAGGATCACCGGGCATTAGTTCCGAAAAGACACCTTCGTGTTTATTCCATTCTCTTTGAAAATAAGAGCTCCCCATTTTGTACGTCAACCAGGGATCTGTTTGTTGTAAATACATGGAAGATCCCGCAACTGTTGGCTCGTCAGAATGGATGACCTGCACATAGGGTTCTCTGATGGAAAGCCCAAGTGGATCATTTGGGCGTTCGTTCAATTGCCCCGACAGCTCTATTGAGCTCATCCCCAGACAAAGCAATAAACCGATTGTTCGTAAACTAAAAAAGCATTTACTCTTCATCTATAATTCCTTTTTGTTTTGGAAAAGGATCAAGCACATCCGGGAAGCCATCGCCATCCGAATCTTTTCGATGTGGCAATTCAAAACCATATATTTCGCTGATATTATTAATCAAATAAAGTGGCCGGTAGCGATCTTTATGATCGGTCACATTGGCTATGTTTTCTATGAGAGGATCTTTTAAAAAAAGAAAGCGGGTATCAAATCGTTCATAGCCCAACTCTTGGTCATTGATGGTAAAATGACTGGCTACGATTCCATCATTATTGATATCACAGGGAATTTCTTCTGTCTGATATAAAGACAGCGATTCCAAAAAACCAAGCAGTAATTTTTTATCTTCCTTGCTCAATTCCGAATACGCTTTCTGTTCTTGTGCGGCACTGTTTTGATGAGCTAAAATCACCTCTTCTATGCTTAGGTAATTGCCAGCGTGACCATAGGGAGCGGTACTGGCGAGGCCCCAAAGTGTGGCCGTTTTATGTTTGCGTTGCAGGGTTCCGTCGAAGCGGCGTTCATGAAAGCCTGGCCCGATGTCCCAATGTTTAAAATCTGAGTAGATTTGTTTTACTAAAAAAGAATCATTTCTAGGCACCAAGGCCCCGGATTCCTTTTCATCATAGAGGGAGATCAGTGCGCCTTCAAATTCAAAGCCTCCTTTTGCATTTGAAACCGTTTGGGTTTGGAGATGAAAAAATCGACGATCGCCCGGGAAGCCCATATTTTCTTCTTTGGATTTTATCGTCCAGTTTTCAACATGGCATTTATTGCATCCAATTTTTTTAAATAAAAGTCTTCCCTGCTCTGTTTGAGGTGTCTTATATACCGCTGGTGGAGGCGCATGCAGCAGGTAGAATTCTACGGCATCAATATCCCCTTCTGTAAATTCACTAAAGACTTGATCTCCATCAGGATCATCTAGCGAAAGCCCCGTAGCAGATTGCTTCGTCCCGCGATCAACGGAACCTCCAAAGTCAAACTGTTGCGCTCCATTGAGCGAGCGGGTAGCCAGTCCGCCAAAGCCTGCTTTGTCTTCATCGCCTTTTCTTTCGGGCGGCTGCTGGGTAGGATCATAAGCTTGCAGGCCCATGTGCAAATCTGCAGCCACCGTAAAAAATTCTCTGATGGTACTGGCATCTCCTCCCTGTGCGACTTTTCGACCATCCGCTAAAGTATGCCGACCTCTCCCCCAACCAAAAGGCTGGAAGGCAAAACTGAAGGCACTTACTCCGGGATCATTTAGAGAGGTGGCTTCTTTGAGTACATTACCGGCCTCATCCAAATACCAAATTCGGAAAGCAGAATTGAGGGCCGGGATACCATGGTCTCCTGGGGAAAGACTTCCATAATCAACCAATGGACTTCCCCGCATCGGAGCGATCTTGACCGGAGAAGGATCTTTGATTTCCTCCAGGTCTATTAATCCATTTTGATTGGTATCGTATTCATTTAAAATTTCTATTCTTATTTGTTCTCCAATCATTTCAATAAGTCCTGCGCCATAAAAGTGGGGTGTATTTCTTCCATTCCCACCGGTCGAAGCGATGGTCTGTCCGCCACCGGGTTCTCTGAAAGGAATCGAATGGCAAGAGCCACAACTATTGGTATGCTCGCGAGCAAACCTGGCATCTACTCCATGCTTCGATCCTTCCACCTCTGTACCTATATAAAGCGGAATATTAAGCAATCCTACTTTTCCTCTAACTCCATGATTGAGTCGAAATTGTCGCTGTACGAGGTCTCGACCCAATTGATAAAAAAGGAAAGGATCATGAGCTCTTAGGTTTGCGGAAGTTCCTGCTAATTCTGAATCATCTGAATGTGCCAGGTGTACAAAAGGATAAGGAATGGAAAGCCCTCTTGGATCATTATCACTTTCCGGAATTTGAGCAAATGCCATCAACTTGCAAAAAAGGAGTAATCCTAAAATGCTGATCAGTTGTTTAAATATTTTCTTATTCCTCCACATCATTGTTTGCGATTATTTGGTGCGACATCGTCACCAGGCCCTATGCTCTTGCATTTGCGGTAGTGATTCAGGACTAAACATTTCTGGTTCAATATTTTTTAAATTCAATTCAATATTTTCAAGACTAAGTTCTGAGGATTGTCCATTTCCAACATCCATAATAATTTTTGAAGCCGTCCAAACGCCATCAATTTTATCCAGGCATTCTACTCGCATCCTTTTGTACAATTGAGTGGCATCAGTAGTGGAACTGGAGGTCGCCTTTTTGTAATAATCCATTTGCATCAAAAAAGGAAAATCAATGGTCAGGTACAGGTCGACATAAGTCCATGAAATGGCTTGTTCCACTTTTTCGCTATTGGGTTTTACTCTGATGATCCAGGTTCGAAAACCATTAATACTCGTTTGCCCGGTCGTTTGAAAGTCATATCCCTGAGTAGGCAATTGCATTTTTAAATCATTGTATCCAAAATCAGAGCCCAACAGCCCTTGGTCAAAATTATCTGGAGCGATGGATAATACCCGGTGTTTTCCACTTGGCAGATAAAGGTGTACGCCCATGTCGATTTCCTTTTTATAATCTTCTGTCAGTAAGTAGCAAGTGCCTCTTAAGTTTTTCGGTTGCTTGAGAAAAAACAAAGTTTTGACTTCGTTCTTTTTTTGCATCCAGAGGTTGGTTACTTCAAAGGATCGAGTGACCACATTTTTTGATTTCAACTCTAACAAAACATGTCTTTCCCCTGGGCTACCAATATCACGGGCATTGTAATTTTCTACTATTTCAATGGCCTCTGGTTCGCAATTCCTTATTTCTTTTGGACTAAAAAAAGAAGTAATAAGGGGAAGTAAAATCAGGTATAAGGTATTTTTCAGCATGGGCTTGCACCGTAATTTTACGTTATTGGACATTCTCTTGTACCAGTACCATTACATCTATTTTTTCAGGTCTTTTTTGGACAACAACAGGTTCTTCGTATTTACTCAAAACAAAAAAGTAGGCGCCGCGAAG
>CALLVY010000470.1 GCA_938015925.1 uncultured Saprospiraceae bacterium | reverse complement strand
AATCAAATCATCGGTATAAGGAATGTCCAGCCAAATACTATCTCCAATATTTTCTAGGGTAAAAGAATAAGAAGGCTCACAAGTAATGATTTGCAGGAGATCCTCGATCTCTGAAATCTCATTGCTTCCAATTTCAGGAGCAATCATAAATTCGCCAAACTCGTCTGTCTTTAGTCGGTATTTTAGATCTATCCAATTGGGATTGCTTTGGTATTCTTTGTCTTCAAAATAAAAGGACGTATTGGGAATTACCTTTTCTCCAACATCGAATAGACAGTTTTGATTGGCATCCAGAAATAATCGACCGTGGACTAAAGAGGGTTTAAAAAAACCATTGCAATTGGCCCTGGTCAAGCGCAGATCACCATCACTGGTAAAATCAGCAACGGCAATGCCATCGGATAAGCCCAATAGAATTTGAGATTGGTAGTGCGTAAGGGTATTGATAAGAGTAGAAGAAATGATTTCGCCCAATTCATCTCGCTTTACGATAAAATTGAATTGTGACTCGTGATTCTCCAAAACAAACAGTTCCTCCTGGCAAGCCAAGCCAAGGTCAATTCCATAAGCACTTTGATTCAAGTTTCCACCATCTAAGGCGGACAAGGATTTTTCATAAATAAGTTCCGTCGCATTTTCAAAATTTTCCCGTTTTTGTAAATTGAGATAAGTAGAACCTCCGGAAAAAGAAGAAACGAATTTGCTGCCGGTTAAATAAAGTTTGCCTTCGTCATCAATCAAAGCATCTCCCCAATTTTGTCCAAGACTAGCTACGCCACTTAGAGAAAAATCAGCAGTATAACTATTTTTTTGTAAAAATGTCCCTAAATCATCGAATACAAATTGCTGTACTTTTTTAAGGAAAGGACCATTAAAAACCCCATTCCAAAATTCGGGGCCAAAAATATGAAGCCTCCCATCTGGGGCGATTAGTATTTTTTCAAATGACGGACTATAAAATAAATCAGAACTAGCTACTATATTTGATTGCCAAAGAATAGCGCCCGTTTCATCAAGATGATAAAGTAGTAATTGGGTTTCTGGACTAAATTTGCCTGGAACAAAAGAAGGGATCATTCTATGGGTTCGAGCGACTAAAAATATTTTATGATCCTCCCTAATGTGTAAAATACCATCAAGGATAGAAATCGAATCGGAATGGAAAAAAGTTTTTACCCAGAGCACTTCACCATCGTCTGTAATTTCTCTTAGTCGTATTCCGTAGACACTATCCGTCGCTGCGAAAAAAGTATCCAAAGCTAAAACGCCAGCATCTTTGAAGTCTTGCACATCTATTAATTGCTCAAAGGGATATTCAATGGTTTTTTCCATTGGGCCTTCTTCATTGATTATTGTTTTAGAATAGAAGCCATCCGTTGATTTTGAAATAAGGACAAAGTCTTCCTGTGAATGTGTTAGGTGAATGGGGGCGCCTTGGATAGGATAGGTGTTTTGCCAGATTTGCCCAAGGAGGGAAATAGGGAAGAGGTGGAGAAAGAGTAGGAGATATTTCATAGCGATTGGGTTTTTCTTTGACTTAAAGTTAAGAAAAAATGGAGGATACTTTATGTTTTTGATAAAAGGATTGAAATGCAGAGGAAGCTTTAAATGCTTTGTTAATTCCATCAAAAAAAAATGGACTTCAAATCAAAATTATCCTGAGAGAATTCGAACGGTGCTATTTTATTTAAACAACTTCAACCTATAACAAGTTTTTTAGTGAATTTAGAATCAATTCAAATGGATTCCGGGCTTCTGGTGACTATTCGTACTTCTAAATCTGGAATGTTAAGTTTTTGAAGTTCCGCATCCAGGTATTGATTTAATTGATCGCTGAGGTCTTGTGCGCCTATGTTGAAACAGAAGAGAAAGGAGAGTAAGAGTAGGGATGTTTTATTCATTTTTTGTTGGTCTAATCTTTCTCTTTTAATTTCTTTTCAATCAGTTCATATCCTGCTAGCAAATCATTTTCCTTGATGACGAGATCTGTCATCGTAACCGAAAGAAAGCGAACGATTTTTTTTAAATCCGCTTCTTGGTCTGAAAAATCCTGATTGATCAAACTAGCCATCATCATATTTCCGTACTGATTATAATCATTCTGAAAGGTGTAAACCGTATTGATAATTTCTATTTTGTCTATGGACAATTCATTGATGATGCCGGTTTGAATGCCCGTATTATAGGCGCTGTTGGCGAGTCTTATTCTTCGAGTTCCTTCGAAATAATTGGGTTGAACTAATTCGGCATCACTTTGTAAAATAGCTCGACTACTGTCTCGCAGCATTTGGTGATAGTCCAGTACTTGTTTTACTCTTTTTCTATTATGGTTGATTTCAACAAGCATGTTGTTTACCAATTTTTGAGACGCTGCTTTTCGCTGCTTCCCTTCCGACCAATTGGAAACTAAAAATCCTAAATAGACTCCAATCATGACTGGAATTATCTGGAACAGTAATTCGAATATTTTTTTCTTCATGGTTTTGATTTTGGTACTTGTTTCTCCAATATACGTCATCCCATTTCAAAAAAGAAAAAAATAACTTTTGGAGCAGTAAGAATTAAATTTTAATTCCTACCACTCCGAAAATGCTGAAACCGATGTAGCTTACTTAGTTGGTTTTAAACAGACCTAATTCGCTCGATTGATCTGACAATTATAACATCCCGGATCAGCATTGTGTACTTGAATATAAAGGGACTCCGAATTCGAAAAAATATCCTGAATTACTTTTTCCAAATGCTTTCCTTCTACGGTATGCGCATCGATCATCATTGCTTCTTTGTTGTAAACGCGCAAAGAGAGTAAGCGGTGTCGCAGCATTAAAGGGATTTCGTTTTTTGCCAGAGAAGCCGCTTGTGCTTGCAGGCGGATAAAGACGGGACCAGAAGATCGATAAGGAGAATTTACGGAGTGGTGTTCGAAAGGCAAGCATAGAATATCTTCTCCAATTTCTGCATCTTGTAAACTGACTCGACAAGGATAACCCGGTTTTTCATCCACCACTATTTTGGCAATGCCTTGCTTTTTTAAAGCTGTTGCATCTAAGTTTAAAAGAGCTTGGACTTCTGTTGGTTGGATACCGAGGATTTGAAAGGCGTGTTGCATTTTTGTAGGATTTAGTTTTTTAATTATCTACTACAAATTTGCTGGAATTTACCTGCCGTTCCAATCCGTTTCTTGCGGAAATAAGTGCTTTCCCATTTTACAACAAAAAGATGCCAATAAGCCGAAATCGGTTTATTGGCATTTGGCATTACAGGGAGTAACAATCTCTCTATACCATATTTAGAGTTACTCCCATTTCGTAGATAATAGATTAAACTTCGTACTTCCTTCTACTAAAAAATTTCAATATCTCCTTGCACATAAGTTGCTCTTTTGATACTGTGAGCGCTTACCGCATTGGGATACGTTGATTTTGGGGACAGCCTTATTTCTAAACTGTTTTATTTATTAGAATCACAAGCTATTTGAATCCGCTATGGCATCCAAAAAAAAGGGGGAGAATGTTCTGAATGGTAGGATATATGTTCTAAACGGTAAGAATAGACTTGGATTTTAAGGTTTTTAGACTTAAGAGGCGAGTAGCTTAGTCGTTTTGTACGATGTTTTTAATATGGAGATCTTCCTGATGCGTAAAGGTGGTTGCATTATCTTGATGTACCATTTTGGCAGGAAAGCTAATAATAAAAGTACTTCCTTGTCCTTTGGTACTTTCGACTTTGATCGTGCCATTTTGTTTGTCCAATAGTTTTTTACAAAAAGCCAAACCCATTCCTGAACCAGTATACGACTCTCGACAATTTAACCGAGTAAACATTTCAAAGATTTTAGTGTGGAATTCTTCTGGAATTCCTATCCCATTGTCCTTGATGTATAGGGTGAGAAAACCCTGACTGGTTTGGTGAGAAATGTCTATCTGTGGTGTTTGACTTTTATTGAACTTGACGCCATTTTCGATCAGATTTTTAAGGATAATATTTAAAATAGAGCTATTGAAAACGATATTCGGCAAGTTGTTGTAATTGATCTGAACTTGTTTGTCTTCTACCGATTGGATAATCATTCCAGAGATATTATCAACTAATTTTTGCAATTCAATGATTTCCTTTTCTGGGTTTTCATTGCTACCTAATTTGGAGTATTCGAGAATACTATTGACCAATGCCACCATTTGGAAATTACTTTTTTCAGCGTATTCGATGTATTCGATCAGTTCTAGATCATTGCGTTGTACCAAGCGGCGTTTTATGAGAGAGACAAAACTACCAATATTGCGAAGCGGCTCTTTTAGGTCATGGGAAGCGATAAAAGCAAAACGTTTTAACTCCTCATTCGATAGTTTTAGGAGTGTATTCGAAGTCTCTAGTTCTTTTGTTCTACCTTTAACTTTATCTTCGAGAACACTATTCATGTGTTTGGTTTTCTGGCGCGTATAGTATAGTAAGAAGGCCACGATCAAAAGAAGAAATACCAATACTCCTGCGCCAATACCCATTCTGGTTCTTTGTTGGATGATCAGACTTTGGTTTGTTTTTTCTTTTTTGAGATTGACATTTTCTAGCTCCTTTTGCTTGGATTGAAAACTGATCTCTAACTCGTCGATTTCTTTTTGTCGACCTAGCTCCTGTAAGCTGTCTGTACGAAAAGAATATTTTTCTTGCCAAGAAAGGGCTTGCTCATAATTTTTTTGAGATTTATTTATCTTTGCAAGTAAAGAAAAATATTTTAACTCATTAGTAGGGCCACTTCCAATTTCTTTGGCAATTTCAAGCCCTTTAGTAGCATCTAGCATGGCTTTCTTTAGGTCCTTTAGCTGGATGTATATTCTTGCTCTGGTGTATAGATTTTCTTCGGTGATGGACTTTATTTTATTCTTTTTGCTGACTTTTAAAGACTCCGTGATATGATGTAGAGAGGAAGTGTACTGCTCTTCATCGAAGAAGATATTGCCCATGTTAAGATGAACACCCGCTATCTTATGATAATCATTAACCGAAGTTGATTTTTCAAGAACTTCTTGAAAACCAATTAAGGCAATGTCGTGTTTGCCTAGTTCTTTATTGGCCCTCGCAATATTAAAACTAGCGGTATTTGCTAAAAGTTTATCTCCTTTAATTAAGGAATACTTTTTAGTCTGTTCAAAATACTTTATTGCCTCCTCGTATTGCTCATTAGCGCCACTGAGAATACCAAGGTTGTTTGAAATCCGAATGATAAATTCCTCATGCTGAATTTGCATGGCCCAATCATAAGATTTTTGTACATCTCTAAAAGCAATATCACTTCGGCCCATGCTGTAATTCAATCTTCCCAAAGAGTTAAGTACATTGATCATCATGAAGGTATCTTGAACTCCTTCACTGATGCTCATAGCTTTATCAAGATAGGCCTTGCTTTCAGAAAATTTGCCTAAGCTAATCTTCAGATAACCCAATTGCACTAGCATTGATGCTTGCTCATGAGGCCAGTTGTTTTTTTGTATTAATTCAAGCGAGGCTTGGCCATAAATCAGAGCGGTATCTGTATTTATGTTTTTATATTCTAAGGATAGATTTTTATAAATGTTTACCTTAAAAGAATCCGGACTTCCTTCAACTAAGAGTTGCTTTAGGCTGTCTACTTTATGGTAAGGAGATTTAGTGATCGCTAAGAGGGGAAGGAAAAGAATGGAAAGCGATAAAAATATTTCCCTAAAACGCTTAGTGCTGATCATATGGTCGATAATTAGATATGGATTAAATCATTAAATAGAGTAATAAGACTTAGGCTTATTGAGTTATGGGCTAATGATTCATTATTCAGAATAATAGGGATAAATAACCTAAGCAAAATCCGTACCTCGATACCGTTTATGGGCTAGGAGTCATTTTTTCCGAATAAATATTTGTTTGATGTTAAGTTTTAGGAGGTGTTTTGTCTGTCCAAAGTTTAAGGTTCCTTGCACTTTATAGACCTAAATTGGTGGGTACTGCTCTTAATCAGGTTGTTGAGAACCATTTATGCATAGCTTAGGGCGAACAATTATCCGGGAACGTCCACTTAGTCCCTTTAATGGAAAGAAAAGGAGCGGAGAAAGGTAGCGTAACGGAGAATATCTGTATCAATGATTTTAGAAAAATTATAAATAGGAAAAGGAAAAGCTCAATCCAAATCTTCTTTCCCAATCGTTTTGGTAATCGCATTGATCATCCCCTTAAACACGATTCCATGAAATGGTAAAACGGAATACCAATAAAGCCTCCCCAGTATTCCATGTGGCCTAAAAGTAGCGGTTTGTATCAATTGATCCTCTTTAATTTTAAATTCCAACCAAGCTTCTCCTGGGACTTTCATTTCTGCAAATAATAATAATCTTCCTTCTGATTTATTGGCATATAAAACTCTCCAGAAATCTAAGGCATCACCGGAGTCTAAAGAAGTGGGACTAGTTCGTCCTCTTCTCAAACCCACACCACCAAACAGTTTATCAATAAAGCCCCTGATCTGCCACAAGGCATTGGCATAATACCAACCATTATTACCTCCAATACTCCATATTTTTTCAATGACTTTTTCTTCCTGAACCACCTTCCTTTGCCGAACATCTTTAAAACATCCAAAGCTAGGAACATCAATAAAGTCAGAAATATTGAATTGCTGGACTCCACTCACTTGAGAGTCTTTCCAACTGGAAACAATTTGATTGGCTTCAATTTTTGTAAATGCTCTACTCAGCGCTTGTCGGTATCCTTCGGCTTGTACCTCAAGAATATCATTGATGTTGGTGTTCCTGCAAACGACTTCAATTTTCATACTGTCCACCAAGGAGGAGGCCAGATTGTAAGAAGTAGAGGTGACGAAATAAAGCCAATAAGAAGATAGCTTCGGAGTCATTACCGGGACGGTAATGATCCGTCGACTGAATTTTCTAAACTGGGCAAATTCGAGTAGCATTTCCTTGTAGGTCAAAATGTCTTGACCGCCGATATCAAAGTTTTGATCATAAACCTTTTCGTTGAATAAGGAGCGTTCTAAAAAAGTGAGCACGTCTCGGATGCCGATGGGTTGACATTTGGTGTTGAGCCATTTTGGAGCAATCATGATGGGAAGCTTCTCGACCAGATCTCGGATGATTTCAAAAGAGGCACTACCAGAGCCAATGATGATTCCTGCTCTTAGGGTGGTCAATTTAAAGCTACCTTCCATTAAAATAGTCTCTACATTTTTGCGAGATTTTAAATGCTTGGACAAACCATCTTCATTGACGATGCCGCTTAGGTAGATGATCTGTTGGGCCTTTGTTTTGCTTAAGGCATTTTTAAAATTATTGGCAGTAATTTCTTCTAGTTTTTCATATTCATTGGAAGTAGACATGGAATGGATGAGATAGTAGGCAGCATCGATATCATTGGGAATGCTATCGAGTGTTTTCGGATCTAGAAAATCTACTTGAATGACGTCTATAAAAGATCGCATCGAATCGGGTGGACTAAAACGCTTGACATCTCTCACACAGCAAATGACATGGTGACCATTTTTTACTAAAACAGGCAATAGTCTTTTTCCAATGTATCCGGTAACTCCTGTCAATAATATCCTCATTCGATCCTGTTTTATTTTCCTATTCCAACTCGGGGTTTCTAACAAGCTTAAAACTACCTCTTTTTCTGTTCATATCTTAGGGATGTGTTGTTTATATATTAGGTAAGAATCGTATTTGAAACCTACTTCATTCGATTCAATTGATTCATTTTTTTGATTCCCTTAAAGATTTCTGCTTTAGTCCCGACCAAACCTTCTGTTTGTTGATACACCTTTTTCCCTTTGAAAGTATACTTTTTGAGGGCTTGAAAAATATTGGGATCCTTTCTGTCTGCATTAATTTTTGAGATGGAATTCGTTTGATTCTTTAAGTCTCGTGCTTCATAACTTTTAAATGTTTTTTCCATCGGCTCCAGGTATAGTAATACCGTCTCTCCAACATGGTAGCGATCCGTTCCGGCGATTGAGGCCAAGGTGTATTTTCCTGCTGGACCATAAGTTACCTTTAAAGTGACGCTATCCGCAGGTGTCCAGTTTTTCTTTTTTATTACTTTGTCAACGGAAACGGAATACTCTGTATGAAACAAGACATCGCTAGGGTCTTCCTTTTGGGAATGAACGGTGCCCACAATAATGACATCGGAGCGCAAGGATCTGGATTTGTAGTCTCTTCCGTAGATTTCGCTTAGGTCAACACCTTGTGCTTTGAATTGATCGAAGTTTTTGATGTTGACTTCGCGGTCGTATAATCGGTCGGCGGAATCGGGATTGTCCAACCCAAAGTCTTTGGCGATTTGGTGGTAGGCTTCGCGGGTGATTTTTTGGGAAAAGGGGATCTTGTTTTTTGTGGTGGAGCAGGCTAGAATACTTAGGAAGGGGAGGAGGAGAACTATTGAGTTTTTTTTCATGGGAAGCTTTTTTATTTACAAAGATAGAATTACTATTCCATAGGCTAGTGCTCTTCTTTCCTTATCCTAAGAAATACCCGTGGGTTCTATTTTCTACTTTCCCTTAGGAGTGCTTCAATCGTAGGGATCAAATCCTCCGCATCTTCTAAATGTTTAAAGCTGGGGTAAGGTTTGTTTGCTCCAGCCTTTAGCTGTTTGTCTTCAAAAGCATTTCCTGCTGTTTCTATAAAATGAATGCTTCCTGTTTCTTGTTCCTCTAAGGAGACTTGTTGGATTTTATCTAGGGCAATGCTGTTGACCTGAGGGCCTTTAAAGAAATCCCAGGATTGGAAAATAATCCTTTTGTTGGTCAAGGTATATTTAATATGGAGAAAGTTTTTCCGGTTGGCAAAATCACAAAGATAGAGGATGCTTCCGCATCCAAAAATTAGTGCTGGCAACAAGAGCGAATCTGCCAATGGTATGATTTCTTTCAGCCCACAGAAGCTTAAGAAAAGGACCAATGAACTCACGGCTAGTATTTCTACGAATTCTTCTAAAAAATCTAGTAGTTCCCAAAGCAGAGATTGGCTTCTTTCATAATGGAGCGCAGGACTTCCGGTCCAATAAATTTTTTCTTCGGGAAGGAGGTCTAGTGCTGGCTTAGGATTGTTCATTGTTGTGGTGGTATTAGCGGATGATTTTACCTATCTGAAAATAGGACTTTGTATAAATAGCTAATTCCCTGTTTTCTTTTTTTTATTCTAGACGAAGGGGAGGAGTTTATCGATGTGGCTTGTTTTT
>CALLVY010000469.1 GCA_938015925.1 uncultured Saprospiraceae bacterium | reverse complement strand
AATGGATTTAAACAGCCACTTAAATCTCTGCTTTTAACCAAGACAAAACGACCTCTCCCATGCCTTGCGGCTTTCTCGCCCAGTTGAAATGATTGGGTTTATCATACCCTGCTTGCGCTGAAGTAAAATTTTGAACTTGTACTTTCGTACCCTGATGAAATTTCTGATACAGGTTTTTCATCGCTTGGGTGGGAGCCAATTGGTCATTGGCAATGGAGATCGCCAAGCTTGGAATTTTTAGCTGCCCCAAGGCAGTTTCGTAATCAAAATTCGCTTTGGCCAATTGGTATTTTCCTGTTCGTCCCTGCCGACACCAATCCAATAATTGTTGCTTCGCAGCTTTTCCACCAAAACCAATTTTATCTCCCGGAAAATACCCCACGACCTTTGCTATAAATCCAAAAAAACGAATAGCACCTTTTATTTTCAATCGCCCCATTCCTTCCCAACCAGAAGGATGTACCGAACAAGCCGCCAAAAGAATCAAGCCTTTAACCCCAAAATCATAACGACTCAAAAAACAAGCAGCAAGCTGCCCGCCAAGGCTATGCCCCAAAACGATTTTTTTCTTCCCAGGAAATTTTTGATCGATGCTTTTAAAAACAGACAAATAGTCTAGCTGCAGCATTTCTTCATAGCCATAATCTTTTTTTCTCCCAGGTCTAATGCTAGAATTTCCCAATCCACGAAGATCGGCAGTAACCGTTGGCAGTCCTTCTTGTGCCAAATAAGTAGCGAAGGGCTCATAATAAGCCGCCTCGACTCCCATTGCAGGAAAAAGGATAAGTACCTCTTCACGGGCCTTATCTTCCGGCAGGAAAAGGCTAATCTGTGTATGGCTTCCGTCAGGAAGGGAAATATCAAGGAGTTCCTTCAATTTTTTTTGCTTTGACTTAATAAGGTTGAAAAACTCAAAAGAGGGCTTTATTTTTTAAACAGCACTTAAAGATACTAAAAGTTAAAATTTGCTTCGTACTTGTAACCTTTTGCAATTTGGTGTTACTTAATAGATAGGAACGGTAAGATACTTCTAATTGATTTGGTTTAAACTCTAAACAAACGCCATAACATGAAATCAGAAAATAATCACCAGGAATTTTTGCAATGGTACGAACCCATCCACGCTAGTTTTACGCGCTATTGTAGCAGCAGGGCATACGGATGGATGGAAACAGAGGATTTAGTCCAAGAAGCGGTTTTGGCCACCCTGGAGGCTTTTTACCGCATCGAGAAAAAAGAAAAACTACTCGGTTTTATGATTGGTGTGGTCAATAATATTTTAAAAAATCGTTTTCGCAGAGCGAAATTCCGAGCAGAGTGGAACGAAGAAGTTTTGGAAAAAATGGAAAGCCGAATTGGCGACCCCGAATTGGCATTAGACATCCACTATTTGCATAAGTGTATTGATCAACTGCCAGAACATCAAAAAGAAGCTTTATTGCTTTTTGAGATCAGTGGTTTTAGCATCAAGGAATTGGCACTTATTCAAGATGCTTCTCCGGGAGCTGTCAAAACAAGATTGAGTCGCGCCAGAAAGACCTTACAGGAAATGCTCAATGAAGGAACCATGCATTCCAAAACAATCCCACTTTCCAAACGCCTGGCCATCTATGCTTCTTTGTTCTAGGTTTAAAAAATGACCTTGTTTTAAAAAGTCTTACTCGCTTATGAAAAACAATATTGACCTCTCCAAAACGCTGGCTCAACTGCGACAACTTCCACCAGAAGTTAGTTTCGCTCAAGTGGAACGATGGGTAAACAATCCCACCATTCCACCAATAAAAACAAACCATTGGCTTTCCTCCTGGCTGGCTCGGTGGCGCTCTCTTAATTAAATTTTTCTCAAAAAAAGTAAACTAAATTTTTAGCCTTCTATTTTTTTCATTCCCGTTTTGTTCCTCGCAACAAACGAATAGGAGCGCTATGCCTTCTAAGCAAATAAAAAATTAAAATCCACTTCTATGAATTACCAAAAAGAATTTTTCAAATACGCCACCAAGCACCATCACCTGGAAGCTTCATCAGTCAATCAATTTATCGGAAGTACGAGCAAAGCCGTTCGCCAACTCCGAGGTTTCACCCCCAGCGTTATGGAAGAGCGACAGCTCAATGTCGTACAGATGGATGTGTTTTCCAGACTGATGATGGATCGCATTATTTTTCTGGGCGTCGGAATTGACGATTATGTGGCGAATGTCATTCAGGCACAATTGCTTTTTTTGGATTCTATTGATTCCAAACAGGACATCCAAATGTACATCAACAGTCCTGGAGGTTCCGTTACTGCCGGACTAGGCATCTACGACACCATGCAATATGTCGGTCCAGATGTGAGCACCATTTGCACCAGTACAGCTGCCTCTATGGGGGCGGTCTTACTCACCGCAGGAACCAAAGGAAAACGAATCGCATTGCCACATAGCCGCGTCATGATCCACCAACCAGCCGGAGGAATGCAAGGACAAGTCTCCGATATGGAAATCACCTATGACCTTTTTAAATCCCTCCAAAAGGAATTGTACGACATCCTCAGCGAACATACTGGGCAGGAATATGAGACCATTGCTACCGATTGTGATAGAGATAATTGGATGAAAGCAGAAGATGCAAAAAAATATGGCTTAATTGACGAAGTGATCAATACTACGCGCGCTGTTCCAGAATCGCCTATTTTGTAGGCTTTAAGCCCTTTATTTAAGTTTATAAAAAGCGCAATGCTCCGCTTTTAGAAAATACCACTGAAAAAGAATTATTTTTTTTTCGCAAAATCCTTGATTTGAAATAATAGTAGTCTTATATTTGCAGTCGCTTAGCGAAAAAGGGCGATTAGCTCAGTTGGTTCAGAGCACCTCGTTTACACCGAGGGGGTCGGGAGTTCGAATCTCTCATCGCCCACTAAAAATAAAAGGATTACACGATTTCGTGTGGTCCTTTTTTATTTGCCCTCCTTCGGCTCGCTTTGCTCGCTCAGGAGGACAAGTTGGGGTTGACTCGCTGTGATCGCTCAGGAGGACAAGGCTGGGGTTGACTCGCTTTGCTCGCTCAGGAGGACAAGGCTGGAGTTGACTCGCTGTGATCGCTTAGGAGGACAAAGCTGGAGTTGACTCGTTGTGCTCGCTCAGGAGGACAAAGCTGGGGTTGACTCGTTGTGATCGCTCAGGAGGACAAAGTTAGGGTTGACTCGCTGTGATCGCTCAGGAGAACAAGGCTGGGGTTGACTCGCTGTGATTACCTCTTCTTTGATTTATTGAAAAAAAATTGTCCTTCCGAGCGACAAAGGAGCCGAGGAAGACAACTTCTTTTCATAATATCTAGTCTATACCTACGTTAGACTTAAATACTCAAGTGGAATAATCTAGAAGTCCATTAAGAGATTTAAAACAAATCAATTCAAATATATTATCTTTACGTATCATACGACTGCCATGAATACGTCTCCAACACCTATTATCACTGATTCTCCGAAAGCTGCAAAACCTTCGTTAGGTCGAAGAATGCTTAAAAAGGGCCTGGTTTTCCTACTTGCTGCCTTTGCATTGATTTTTGTTAGCTCTGTTATTATTGCCGCTTTTTTTGAAAAACAAATCGGCGATAGATTGCTAACAGAAATCAACAAACAGCTCAAGACAGAACTAAGTGTAGGTTCTTTCAACCTTTCTCTACTTTCTGGTTTCCCAAAAGTGGCTGCTCAACTCAATGAAGTCACTTTAGAAGACGCAATGGAAGGAGTGCTCCTCGAAGCCAATAATGTTTCCTTTAACATCGGTTTGTTTAGCTTATTGAGTTCTGATATCAAGATTCATTCTGTTTTGATTCAGGATGGAGCTTTGTATGTGCATATTGATCGCAGAGGAAAAATGAATTATGACATTTTGAAGGAAGTCGAGGCCTTGTCAGAAAACGAGGAAGACAGCAGCAATGATTTTGCCATCTCTATTGAAGAAGCACTATTAGAAGATATTGAATTGATCTATTTGGATGACCGAGCCAAGCAACAAGTCAAGCTTCAAATAGAAGATGCCGACCTTTCTGGTAACTTCTCGAGTGAAGCCTTTTCTATGACCAGCGTTGCCAAAATGAAATCTGATTTTATTGAGATGAAAGATGGCAGGTATCTCGTAGGAAAAAACCTCACCTACGAATCCAAAATGAAAGTGGATTTAACCAATCGAAAGTATGAATTCGAAGAAATGAATCTCCTGGTAGAATCCAATCTTTTTAGCGTCAGTGGACTTATTGATTCTAAAGGAAGTGCAACCGACTTTGATTTGCAATTGACTGCCGAAGAAGGCAGCATTGAATCCGTCATTGACTTTCTACCCGAAAAATACCTCGAATATTTTAATGACTTCAAGAGTAAAGGGAAATTTGATTTTAACGCAAGCATCCTCGGCATCCTAAATGAAAAACGCTATCCAGCAATCAAGGTAAGTTTTGGTTTGGAACATGGTGAGATCAGTAGCCCTCGTCTACAAAATGCATTAGAAGACGTTAGCTTTAAAGGAAGTTTTTCGAATGGAAAATACTTCAGCAACAAAACCTCTACTTTCTCCATCAAGAACTTTAAATCTCACCTCAATCGCCAATTGATTGAATCTGATTTTACGCTGTATAATTTAGATGATCCTGCTATTGATCTTCAGCTATCGGGAGTATTGGACTTAGAAGATATTTTTGGTTTTCTAAAAGTCCCCAATATTTCTGAAGTCAATGGTTTAGTTGAAGTCAATGATTTGCTGATCAAAGGAAGACTCAAAGACATGGCCAGCCAACGCAGAATCAGCAAGGTAAAAACGGGAGGTAATTTGACCTTTGATGATGCTCGTTTGGGTTTTGGTAAAAAAGAAATTCGGATCAACGAAGGAAATATCAAACTCGTCAGTAATAGTATTTTAGTAGAAGGAGTAAAAGTGGAAGGACCAGGAACTGAATTTGAATTGGATGGAAAGTTTGCCAATATCCTTCCTTTCCTTTTTGCAGATTCACTCAATAGCGGAAAAGCAGAATTGAGGTTCCAGGCCGATCTGAATGCCCGTAAAATGGATCTTGATCAAATGATGGCATTGACGGAGACTCCCGAAAAAAAGGGCAGTCGACTTCGCATTCTCCAAAAAAGAAAGGCCATCGCTAAAACCCGGAAACGCAAGCAATTCACCAGTCTTTTAAAAGGAACTTTTAAAGCACGCATTGCGGAATTTAATTACAACAAAGTCGAAGGAGAAAATTTTAGAGGAAATGTAGCATTTGACAATAATGAATTATTGGTCAAAGGAAATCTCGATGCCATGGACGGTGCCTTCAAACTCGACGGTAAGATATTTTTTGAAGACAAACCTTATATGAAAGCAGAGGTAGAAATGGCAGGAATTGATGTCAAAGAATTTTTCCGCCAATGCGAAAATTTCGGACAGGAAGTCGTTCAAAGCAAACACCTCAAAGGCGATCTCCAATCCCAATTGCTCGTCAATGCCTACTGGAAAAACGATGGTACTTTTCTTTACGACAAACTCAATGTACTCGGCGCCATCAACATCACTCAAGGAGAATTGATCGACTTTGCCATGCTTTATGATTTTGCAGATTATGTAAAAATCCAAGACCTCAAACACATCAAATTTGAGAACATGCAAAACTGGCTCGAGGTCAGTAAAGGTCAAGTACACATTCCCGTGATGTTTCTACAAAGTAATGCCATGAATCTTACGCTAAGTGGCGACCATACTTTCGATAATAAAATCAACTATAATCTAAAAATCAATGCCGGTCAGGTACTGGTCAATAAATTTAAAAAGTACAACAAAGATATGGATTCGCATAAGGCGGATCGCAATGGCTGGTTTAATCTTTACTATCGCATATTTGGCAATACAACAAAATACAAGGTGGTCCAAGACAAAAGAACCGTCAAACGTCATTTTGCCAATAGCGAGCATCACAAAAGAGAAATCCGAGTAACCCTGCTTCGTGAATTTGGCAACACCACCAAAGACATCAAAGAACCCATCGCCTGGGGAGACGAAAATGAAAACCGCACTGCTTCCGATAAGGAAGCCGAAGGATACCTCGACTTAGAAACCGATCCACCACCAGTCCTCACTAGCCCTACACCCACCACTCCAAAAGAAGAGGAACCAGAAGAACCGGAAGAGGAAGATGTCTATCTTGACTGGGAAGAAGAAGGGGGAGGAGGACGATAATATTGCCGCTGGTAGCGCTCTAAATTTACGCTGTTTTATCTTGATATACCTTCTTGCTTTTAGTATTGAATATTGAGTTAGACTGGTTTAGAAAAAATATCGAATTTCAATCTCCAACATTCAATTTTGATTGGGACCTAATATCGTGAGCTTGTAATTTAAAGTGCTGAATCTTCTTGAAACGTCCGGTCAGCAGAACCAATTCCGTTTTTCCTATTCCCTCCTTTCGTCGGATTTTTGTACGC